>WQST01000022.1 GCA_009787745.1 Lachnospiraceae bacterium | reverse complement strand
CCGGCTTCCCCATATCAAGAACGAAAATTTCCCCCCCCTTCGCATAAGCCCCCGCCTGCAAAACCAGCGAAACCGCTTCCGGAATCGTCATAAAATACCTGATAATATCAGGATGTGTAACCGTGACAGGCCCCCCTTCGGCAATCTGCCTTTTAAAAATCGGAATAACACTCCCGTTACTCCCCAACACATTTCCGAACCGAACCGCAACAAACTCCGTTTCATAATGCTTATTAATCGTCTGGATAATCATTTCACAGACCCTTTTACTCGCGCCCATAATATTCGTCGGGTTAACCGCCTTATCCGTCGAAATCATCACAAACCGCTTCGTCCCGTGCGAAGCCGCCGCCATCGCCGTTTTAAAAGTCCCGAAAACATTATTTTTGATCGCTTCATTGGGGCTGTCTTCCATTAGCGGTACATGCTTATGCGCCGCCGCATGATAAACAATATCAGGGCGATACTCACTAAAAATCTGATTCATTCGGTTCGTATTCCGCACCGACGCAATCAAAACCGTTAAATTAAGTCCGGGAAAACTATTGCTAAGTTCCTGCTGAACCTCATAAATACTGTTTTCATAAATATCAAGTGTTATTAAATGCGACGGTTTATGCGACGCAATCTGACGGCACAGTTCACTGCCAATCGTCCCCCCGCCTCCTGTTACTAACACCTTTTTATCCTTCACATACCCGATAATCGACTTAAGGTCAACGACCACCGGTTCACGCCCCAGTAAATCCTCAACCCCGACATCCCGAAGTTCACTGATACTGACTTCTCCGTTGACCAGCTGATACATCCCCGGCAATGCCCGCATCTTACAATTAGTCTCCTTGCAAATGTCAAGGATATCTTTTAACTCCATCCGCGATATCGACGGCATCGCTACGATGATTTCATCAATATCATAAATATCAGCACTTTCGATGATTTTATCACGTCCGCCGACTACCTTAATCCCTTGGATAAACCGCCCCCATTTCCCGCGGTCGTCGTCAATAATACAACGTATAACCATTGTCGAAAAATTCGAGTTAACGATCTCCTTAACAATCAGGTTCGCCGCTTCCCCGGCGCCGATAATCATCACCGAAATACTGTTAAAGCGGTTGATTCTTTTATGCTTCATCCCCCGTAAAAAACGATAAGAAAAGCGGCTGGTAAAGATAAAAGTAATTAGAATAAAAGCATAAAAGAAATAATAACTATTAGGCACCGCTCTTTCTTCGATACGGAAAAACTGCAAACCCATCGCATTAATTACCGCCGATGTTACGCCGGAAAGGACAACATTCCGCAGTTCGGTTTCCCCCGCATATGCCCATAAGCTGTGGTACATGCGAAAGAGATAAAGAACAAAGATTGTCAAGAAAATATTGGGTATCAAAAAGTGCGTAATCGGTTGCACAAAACCAAACGGAATCTTACTGAATTCAAAATCAAAACGAATTAAAATAGCCAGATAGGCGGCACAAATAACACTGATAACATCATAAATTATCAGTGCGGTCTGGCGGTACAGAATTTTGAAATTAAAGGATTTCCGTTCTCTTTTCACATATACCCCTTGCGCTTAACTATATTAACATCCGGACTGTCAAATATAAGCGGAGCCAATACCAGAAGCAAGACAAATCCCGAAGGGTTACTGAAATGAAAAATCCATTCCGCGAGACCCGCTGTCGCCACGGTCTTAATAATCACCATCGGTAGTCCGGCAATCGTTTCCGTGTCCCTGTTTTTGCGATAATATATAACTCCCCTGACAAATGCGGCGCCGCCCACGATAATGAATAAAATTCCCATATATATTCCGTGATCAAAGGCGAATTGTAAATAAATATTATGTGCATGTACCTCTAAAGTCCCGTCAGGCATTGTCGCCCCCATAATATTATGCCCTGTCGCATTTAGTTGGTTTAAATACGCGCGATAAATATCCAGCCGCCCGTTACTGAAATCAACCGGCTCTTCATTGGTAATATTTAAGACATTATGCCAGTATTCTTTCAAATCTTCATCTAATGTGTCCCACTCGTCTAATACTTCCTGTTTCGTTTCAGCAAGCGTCTTTGTGCCGCCGATACCCATTTTCTTAACTTCATCAAGCGATATTATTTGTTCATCTATCATAACTACCGCTTCTTCGTTTTGCTTAGTAAACCCATAGAAATCAAAGCGTTCACTCGGTATGCCGAAAAACTCCTCCGCAAAAACCTCGATAAAGCGCCCAACCCGCATATGCTCAAACGAAGCAGGATTGCGTCCGCGAACGATATCCTGATGATATGGCTTAAAAAGAAAATCTTTTGGTTTGCCGACAAATATCGGAATGTTACGTTGCATGAAAAAAACAATCGGAAAACATACCATTAATGATAAAAATATAATCCCCGCCGTTTTCAGTATATTTTTCACTTTTGCTTTTCCGTAAGAAAATACTAGCAGTGAGCAAAAAGCCACAATGATAAAAGTATAGACACCTGTGTTTGATATTGTAAAGGTCAGATAAGTCAGAGCCGTGCCTAACAGAATACATTCCTTCCAGATGTCTTTTAAGTATACGCTTCCGAACTTCGTCTGCATCCTTCTCATTTTGGTCAGCAGAATCAGCAGAGCCGTCGCCGAAACAAGCGCTAAATATGTGGCGGTAACGGTTACGGTATGAAATATCATCGGAAAACGAACTGTTGCAAATGTTGCAAACGGGCGATATAAAAGTGATGCCCCGACCATCCACAAAAATGACAGAATTATTCCGCGGCAAATATTAAGAACGATGTCGCTCTTCCGCGAAGCACCATATTGCAAGTAGTAAAGGGTAGAGCATATTACCAATGTTATCGGCCATACCCTGGTGTTACGGAAGACGATTATTAAAACAAAAAATAAAGCTATCAAAATTCCGAAGAATATGGATATCGGTTTTATTTCTTTTTTTACCAGACGGATAATAAAATTCACAATTACATTAATAATCACAATCGCGCCGATTACATAAACCCCTGTCGTTAAGCCAATGTTCGTCACATCAAGTTCTGATAGCTCACCCATTCCTGCTCTGATTTGCTCAGTATAATAGTAGTATCCCAAACCGACGGCAACAGTAAGGCAAATCAAATTAAGATAGCTGAATATCTGTTTAGGCTTCATCATCAGAAGGATTACTATCCCCAAGTAGATGATTTGTTTATTTTGCGCGATGCTTTGATGGAGACTATGCTCCGCATTCATATATAAGCAACAGGCATAAATAGCAAATGCAAAAGCTATTGACTGCGCATAGTCAAGCCAATTTTCGCTAAATATCTTTTTCGTGATAATCGCATCCTGCCCGTTACGGTTATGGTTAATTCCATATAAGCAAACGCCGCCAAATAAAAGAATCGCTGCCGCAAAGAAAATATTATCCAACCAATACGAACCATATGTCTTAAAGAAAACCGAAACCAAACCTATTACTATCAAGATAGCAACCAAAGGGTTTAAGACCACTTTTACTGCCTGCTCGACAATCATAAGCGAATCCCGTTCAGGACGCTTATGATAATATTTATTAACCGCAAATAAAGATAAGCACGTTAAAAGCAATACAACGGCAATTAAAATTAGAGAATAACCTTTTTGCAAAGGTACGATATAGCGGTAATCAGCCGCCAGATTTTGCCCGCTCATCGGGTATTCTTCAAAATAAAGCGCGCCGATATTCGGATAATCATTACGCGATACCCATTCGGCACCCAAATATATAAATGTGTTCTCATTTACAGCTTGAATAATATAATGATATGTTTCGCCCGGAATCAAGGACTGATCCGCGAGTATCTCATAATAACCCGGGATATTATTGTGATTAATCCGAACAACTTCTTCGAAAATCAGACGGTTATCAGGAGCGAGCATCCGGAAATAAAAAGCGTCACCCTGTGTTCCGCTTGACAAAAATATGCGGAAACTGTCAAGATAATCGTATGCGGCAATAAAAGATTGTAATGCCATATGTTCTTGGGTCACAGCCCCGATTACCTCGTTGGAAGTACGGGGAATTACGGTTGTAATTGCTTGCGGCCAAATACGTAGGGGAAATAAACTGATGATTAGGCATGTACCAATAATTGCGATAATATATCTGATAGCAGTACTTTTGTTAATTATTTTTTGCATTCTACACCTCTTGCACTTCACGGCGACGCTCCGCGAAACTGCAAAATAATAAGTAAAAAATAGCGCTTTCACACTAATTCTTAAATTTCGTTTGTTTAGCTGTTATGAAATTTTCACTAATACTAAGAATAACAACTGTTTATCTGAATGTGCTACTCAATTATAATATCATAATTGGAAATATTTTTCAAATCTTTGACTAATTGCTCTGTGCGGACCATTCTCCCGTAATCGTTTAAATGAAAGCCTGTATCATAAAAATTATCAAGAGGATAAACATAATCTGTAAGTGTTGAGATAACAGGAAAATTAAGCTTATCTTCAAGCTCTGTTTGTAAATCGTCCAAATCAACCATGAGGCTTTCACCGACAATGGGCGGACAGCTCATATATAAAACCGCGCCTTCTTTTAACACTAAATCATCCAGTTCATTCCAGTAATCACGCAAAAAATCACTTAAAAAATCCGAAGCAAAGGAATTGGTTTCACCAACTTCGACGATTCGATGCGGGCGCATGGCATTATAATCGCCGCGTTCATTAAATAACCGCCGTGCCAATTCATTGTCCACACTCATATCATTTTTTAGGAAACGTTTCATTGCTCTGTGAAAATATGTCGGAAAGGCATCAAGCATTCCCCCCAGATGTCCGCTAAATGCCGCCGCCGTAAAGAGCGGCATATCATTTTCGATAGCCAGCCAGGCTATTACATAGTCACATTTTTCATCAAGATAATCATAATATTCAGGCGCAAGCACAACTATATCGCCCGGGTTTAATTGTTTTTTAATCAAATCGCTGACAAAAGACTGGCTTAGGTTAGCATGTAAACCAAAATTAACGACAGGCATTTCCATCTCATTTTCAAGCAATTCCGAATCGAAACCAAAAGCAACATTAGAGCCGCCGACCAAGATGATTTTGGGTTCGTCAATCATCTTAACGCGGGCGAATTTATCACGCAAAGAAGCCATATATTCTTCTGAATATTGCGGCATTACAATCCCGATAACTAATATCAGGCATGATGTAAGCATTAACAATATCTTAAGTGTGAATTTTAATTGTGGTGTCATATACCCGACTTTCCGCGATATTAATGCCCTCGGTCAAAAATCAAAATAAATAAACTGCGTCTGAACATAATCCGTTCCATATATCCCTAAAAATAGTATAGTCAGTACTAATGCATAATAAACTACCCAGCGAATAATTGTTTTTTGCTTTAATAAAACAGCAAAAACATCATATTTTTCTTTTGCCGCATCGACCGGCAAAAGAAGCACGATACCAATTAACAATATCGGATTAAATATCCACGCGTCATTGACTTGCCCGGTCAATGTGCTATTAAAAATTCTTCCGATCATATATATAGCCGCCGACAAACCGTCGGCACGGAAAAATATCCATGCAAAGGAGATCAGAAAAAACGTTATTATAATGCGAAGTGATTTGTACTTTTGTTTAATGTATTTATCCTGATAGGGCTTCGAAATATCGGAAATGATTTGGAAAATTCCATGCAATCCGCCCCATGCTATGAAATTCCAACTGGCGCCATGCCATAAGCCGCTGATTAAAAATGTTATCATAATATTACGATATTTTCGGGCTTTTGAAAAGCGGTTTCCGCCTAAAGGGATATATAAGTAATCGCGGAACCATGTACTAAGCGATATATGCCAGCGATGCCAGAACTCTTTTACGGATACCGCAAGATAAGGCTGTCGGAAATTTTCCCCTAAATGAATCCCCATAATCCGCGCCGCACCGATTGCAATATATGAATAGGCGGAAAAATCACAATATACCTGAATTGCAAAAAGTAACGTTGCTATCACAATCTGATAACCGATAGCGTGATGAAAATTATCATATACACTATCGACCAAAACTGCCGCGTGATCGGCAATAATCATCTTTAGGAAATAGCCCCACAACATCAGCAATAAGCCATAACGGGCATTCTCGTAAGAAAATTTGTTTTCCTTAAGTAATTGCGGTTTCAACTTATCCGCTCTGCCAATCGGACCTGCCAGCAACTGGGGAAAAAATGAAACAAACAAAGCATGATGAAGCAGATTTTTTTCTGCCCTGACTTTATTGCGGTAGACATCAAAAACGTAACCCAAAGCTTGAAATGTATAAAACGATATCCCCACAGGCATGATGATATCAAAGGCTTTAATTTCTGCGCTGATATTAAAGCGGGCAAAAACCGCAATTATATTTGCATATATAAATCCTGCATACTTGAAATACAATAAGAAGAATAATGTTAGCAAAACCCCGATAGTTAATAATGCTTTCCGAATCATTTTATTTTGTTTTGAAAGGTCAACAAATATTGCCGTCAGCCAGGTAATAACCGTCACTGCGAACAGCAAAATTCCATAAAGGGGATTCCATGACATATAGAAAAAATAGCTTGCAAATAAAAGCCATAACGGTTTTAGTTTGTCAGGGATGATAAAATAAAGCAATGCGACGAACGGAAAAAATATTAAGAATGGAAGTGAATTAAACAGCATCGCATACCTCTGCCCATTTAGAGTAACTTTTCTTCAGTTGATTCACTAATGATAAAACGCGGTCTGTTTTTGACCTCATCATATATTTTGGCAATATATAAACCAATTATGCCCAGACTAATCATCAAGCCGCCGCCGATTAAAAGAAGCAACAGAATAACGGTCGTAAAACCTTCCAGTGAATAACCCATCATGAAACTAACGAGGGTTTGAACCGCCAAAATAATCGACGCAAACGTAAGCAATACACCGATAACCGTAACGATTTGCAAAGGCGCGGTCGAAAAACCAATTATATTGCTAAGTCCGTATTTAAACAAGCCGAAAACATTCCATTTTGATTTGCTGTATTTGCGCTCGGCGACCCGATACTCGATTTTGGCCGACTTAAACCCTACCCAAAATGATAGTCCGCGGAAAAATGCGTTTCGTTCTTTCAGCTTTAATAATTCAACCACCACCCGCTTATCAAGCAGTTTGAAATCTGACGACGACTGCATATCAAAGCCTGATAGAGATGAGATAAGACCATAAAATGCCCCCGCAAAAAGTTTATATAATATTGACTCTCTGCCTCTGTTCATCTTAATGCCTTCGACCACCTCGTAACCCTCTTCCCATAGGCGGAACATCTCGGGAATTGCTTCGGGAGGGTGCTGTAGGTCACAATCCATAACGATACAGCAATCCCCTTTAATGTTAGATAAACCTGCCCATATGGCAGCTTCTTTACCGAAGTTCCGGCTTAAGCGAAAGCCGCGGACTTTTTCTGTTTCATTAATAGATAATTCTTTTATCTTCGAAAATGTCGCGTCGGCAGAACCATCATCAATGAAAATGACTTCAAAATCAATTTTTTCCGCATTTAAGATTTCTGAAAGCGCGGGTAAGACATGGGTAATGCTTTCATCTTCATTGTATGCGGGTATGATAATAGATAATAAGGACATAGTATGCTCTTTCGTGTACCAAAATAATGTGAATGCCGTGAACAGTATTTTAGCATATTATCAGACACGATTCAAGAGCGCCTTGCTGTGGCGGTGTATTATTAGCTAATCAGATGTTTTTTATTTTAGATTGATTAATTTCTGTTAAATATAGGTAAAAAAAGGATAGGAAATACTTACTTTTCGGCTTTTTTATGCTATACTATTTTTGCGCGGATGGAATAAAAACGAAATTTTAGAAACACTTGACGCTATAGGTACGATTTAGTATAATGTTTATAGGCTATTAGCCAAATGAAAACAACGACAAAGCGACAAACGAAAACCCCACAAGTCTCAACCTTGTGGGGTTTTCTATTCCGTTTTTTGGTTGAGGTGGCTTAGACCTCAAGGCCGGCTACCCCTTTTTGTTTTTTCCGCTCAACCATTTGCTGATTGCTTTGCTAACTGCATCGCTGACAATCCCTGCCACAACGGAAATTACAAATGAAAACAACGTGGAAATAGCGACATCACCCCTTTCCCTACCATTTATCGGGGCGGTAGCGATTCATTATATCACTTGTTCGACAATAGGCGCAACAAGCAAATTTTTATGACTTTGCATTTTGTCGTACTTCATGTTTTTAATATTATTTCTTTTCATAAGTACACCCATTTCAAACTTTACCAATCAAGGTAGTTAATTTCGCTCTGCTAAATATAGATTTACCCTATTTTGGATAATTTCTGCGACTTCTTCCGCAGTTTTTTGCCCTGCTAAAAATCCCTCGCTTTCTTCGCTGATGATATCCTGAATTTTTGCATCAAAGTTCGTAAATTTCACCGAATTAATAAAATCAAGAATTTTTTTAATATCTTTATCATCGTTTACATAATAACCATCACTCGAATAGTTAACTTCATTATAAACCCTATAGCCATTATCACTAGGACTCACTTTTGATATCTCGGCAATTCGGTGAAGTTCTGATATTTTGATCGGATAGCCCATAAATCCGAAAATAAATTTATAATCAGGTAAATTAATAGTTGGTCCCGACATCTCTTGACAATCGGTCAGAAGATACTTAGCAAACGCCCATGCGCCGTCTTTTACTTCNGACTTAGCCGAAATAGCAAAAGGATTATAAAGGGTTCCATATGCACCGCTTCCTCCGCCATCATCGGGAAAGCCAATAAATGTAATCTCTTCTTTGAAATACTCATTCTCCCACTTTTTAAGATCGTAAAAATTAGACATGCTTCCATCCATTAGTAAAGGATTACCGTTACTAAAGTCAGAAGTCCGCAAATCGCCGACATCTTGCGGGAAATCATTTATCATTTCCAGTAAATTCGTGAAATTTGAAGTTATAAAATCACAGGTTGCGTTCTTCTCGTCAATGAAATCAGCCATTAGAGGATGCGCAGCTACTCGTAGTATTATATGTTTTGGCGACACCCCTATTTCTGTATCATAAGCATAAGCAAAAGGAATCGTTCCCGAAGGTTGTTTACTAATTAACTCATTGTACTCATTCCATGTCCACCCCATTTTCTCACCAACAACAGATTTTTTACCGATCAATACATGCGTATTAAACGAGGTTGCTCCGAAATAAAGCTTGCCGTCTGTCTCAAGTGCTTCTAAGGCATTAGGTAAATAGTCATCTCTTTTCATATCAGGGTCATTATCAATAAATTCATACAAATCAGCGAACAGCCCCTTTTTTACGTAACTGTCGCGGGGAAGTTGATAAAAGTCACTAAAAACTATTATATCGGGCATATTACCTGATGTGATATCTAAATTCAAATTAATCAGTGCATCATCGAAATTTCCCTGATAATAATCTTTCAGCATAATTCTATATTCAGCGCTCAAAGCATTAAACTCATCAATCGCCTTTTTTATCTGTCCATCCCATAGATTAAAACCGGCGACGATAACCGTTTTTTTATTCACCGCTGGGTACACCAATGCTTCATCATCTGTTGCCGCAAGTCTGATTAAAGCTAATGTATCATCTTCCGTATTTTTCATTAGCGAAAAAACATATTCTGAATCAACTGCGGTAACAGCTCCTCTAACGGCATTATCAATTCTACGCTTCTCCCAATCAACTAATGGAATACTTTTACCATTTTCGATATCGTAACTAAAAACTGCTTTTTCTGTAAATCTAAGTAGTGCCATATCACCAGCACCTGTAGTAAAGTATGCCCCGCTTTTAACTTCATCACTTAGTTCCCATACCATCAAATCATCTTTTTTTGAAAAATCCAATTCCATAAATAAAAATGACGAATTTTGCGGATTAAAAACTTGTGCTACGGTTTGACCGCTCGAGAGACGGAGAACTTCAATCAACTTATTGTGGCGATAATCCTGAGTTTCCGCGATTAGCTTTCCGTTTCTATCAAAAGCGTAAAGAACAATATAGTTTTTCGAGAATGCATCAAATGACCTTAATAGATCGTAGGATTTATATAAATAAAAACCGTTGTCATCTACCAGCAGTTTATTACTGCGTATAAAATCAGAAACATTTTTTATTTCTGAAACATCCAATTCAACTGTTCCGATTAAATTTCCTGTCACGTCGAAACAATCAACGGTTGCGCTTTCTAATGTTTCGGCATCAAGTGGTGATGCAGTCATTATATTTCTATGAAAGAGCCAGACATTATTATCGTTATCAATATCAGCAGCACTAAAACCAAACATCATCGCCGAGTCTATTTTTGCTTCGGTTAACAGCTCTCCTTGTGAATTGAAACTATAAATATAAGTATCTAAAAGATTAGCTTTTCCGACTAAAATGATATTATCATTCACACAGGAAAAAGTGACCGGTTTGTCAATAATCGTTTCCGCAAGCACCTCGTATGGCGGTATAGTTGCGGTTACGGATATTGAGCCACTTTTACAAGCGGAAATATATGTAATGCTTATGATTAATAAAAAACTTAGTAATATTTTTTTCATTTTCGCTAAATCTTTTGATTTAAGTACGCTGAGCAATTCCATGTACATCTGATATCCTTTGAGGTTTCTATATATTATTTAAAAATTAAATTCATTGTATTATTGTTTATAGACTTGTCAATTTTTTTGCGGTTGTCTTTAATAATTTTATTGTTTGAATGAAAGTGTTACCTTTTCATTATTAATACGCGAACTCAATATTTTAGAAATTACAAAAATAATAACACTTATTATAAGCAATACAAGCGAAAACACTATCATCACTTCATTGACACTAACTCTTTTCATTCTGTTTGCAGGTATTAAAATAATAAAGAAAAACGAGTACGAACATAACGCAATTATGGTTTTTAATCTATCAAGCTTTTTTACTATTAAACAAATATCGGTTAATAATCGTGATAAAGAAATAGAAAATAAAATAATTATAGCAATAAATAATAAGAAAAACGGATTTAGATATATCTTTACAAAAATGTTCTTTGCTATAAGAGAATAAACAAAAAATATAATAATGAGTAACAGTATCGGTGTCAAACAACTAATATTGATTATATTAGCGTAATTATACTTTAATTTTTTGATACAATATCCATTTGCAAGTAAAAATTCACATCTGTCGGCGATTTTGTCAGATATAACTACCAACGTAACCGTCATTGAACAAATCGTCATATGCATGGCAATCAATAAAGATAAAAAGGCATATGAACTTAAAAATAACCCTGAAATATCATCGCTTAAAGATTTACTAAATCTAACCAATGTGATTATTGGAACTAATATAACTAAAATGAAAAATATAAAATACTGACTATCTGATATTACATCTTTTAATTGTATTTTGAATATTCTATTCATTATTTCGCTCTCCCATCAAGAATTTATCTTCAAGATTATCTATATTGAGATTTGCAAACGTTTCGATAATAACGCCGTTTTTCATAAAACTTATTGTATCGCTAATCTTACTCACCTCACTTAAGTCATGTGATGTTAAAATAATAGTCTTGCCTTCATTTTTAAGCAAAAGCAGAATTTCTCTGATTGATACCCGTGATTCAGGGTCTACTCCTGATGTTGGTTCATCAAGAATATATATTGGGGTGTCTCTTAGTAAGGTAATTAGTAAACTAAGTTTTCGCTTCATACCCTTTGAATAAGTTGCGACCTCATGGTTTAATGCATCATCAATCTTCATTAATATAGCCAATTTATTTATATTTTCTATTGCAATATCAATATTAAAAAATGCACCATATTGATATATGTTCGCCATCCCTGTTTTTTTCTCATAAAGGCAATCGTTTTCAAGCATTATTGATATACTGTTATCGAACTTATTAACCAAACCGCTGTCAATGTTCAGTAACCCTATAATTAAACGAAGTAATGTGGTTTTGCCCGCTCCATTTGGACCGATAATAGCATGAATTTCATTTTCAATAACATCAATAGTAACACCATTGATGATAGTTTTATTATTTAATGATTTTTTTAGTTTTATTACTTCAACAGCTTTTCTTTTACTATTGTCGGAATTTCGTTCGCTAACCATAAGCATTTCTCCTTTTTCGAAGTAATAATTCCGCGCAATATGCAAAACCCGCAAAAATGTTTATCTTTGCAGTCTTTGCAAATGGTTGATTCGGTTTGAGGACTTACCAACGAGGAAATTTGAGTGAAATATTCAATAATCCCGTAATTTTATTCAGCATCTGTATCCCTTGATATTGACTATTGTCGTATAAGGCATGACAGAGGTATAGAACACCCAAATGCAAAGAGCAGGGTGTAGGCATCATCAGACATCCTTTGAGTTTACTACTATCTTCTGATGATGCCTATTATCAAAATATCATATTGTTCATAGACATGTCAATTAATTTTACTATATTCTTTAATTAGTTTAGTCGTACTCACGTCATTTAATGTTTTGCGAAAAGTATTATGATACATTATCAACACATATTTACAATATTATATTAGTTATGTATTGTTCATGAGGCATGTCATTATTTTTGCCGTTGTCTTTAATTAGTTAATAGGTTCTCTTAATATTTATTGTTTGACCGCATTACCTTTTCATTTTTAATACATGAACTCAATATTATAGCAATTACAAAAATAATGATACTTAATTATAATCAATACCAGTTTCTAATATTTTATCCTTAACACCATGCTCCGGATAACAGTAAATTAATAACACTCAATATAAAAACTTTTTACGCGATTACCCTAGCTATGATAAAAAAACCATGCTACAATACGACTATGATTACGCGTTTAAGAAATTTGGGCAAATTTCATATGTTTATATTCGTTCTTTTATCATTCCAGTTAATTATTTTAACCCCTGTTGCATTCCTTAATAAATTCCTGGCTATTGCAATATGCTTACTCGTTTTATTCAACCTAGACAAACTACCCCGCATATTCGAATCAAAGCGTTGGTATAATATCTTATTTCTAATTATCGTAAATTCATACTTAACCTTGGCTATTTTCGGTTTTGACCTGTTCCTTGAACCGAGACCCGAATATTTAATCGACCTCTCCTATTATCGGCAATACATCCCCGAAGCAGATTTTCAAACATTACTATCAATGGCGGCGCCTTATATCAGCATCATCTATTTCGTGCTTGGCTTCATTTGGACAAGCTATGTTCTTAGATGTTTTTTATTTTTCATAGATTCTTTTATTGCCTATAAAGAATCATTACCGATTCCCGAAATTACCTCCCTGCGGAAGAAATGGCTTATCTTATTCGCCATTACTTTTTCTGTTTTAATGATTTGGCAAAGAGCCTTTTATCCTGCCATCATGACGGATGATTCGTGGGGTTATCTCTCAGGCTGGCAGTTTGGTGTCTATCATACGGGCGGCTCACCGCTTTATGCGTTTCTGATTAATATAATTTGCCGTATCGCGCCGACTAAGCCGGAAATCGTCTGGATTGTCATTACACAAATTATAATTTTTTCGGCATTACTTTCGTCTATCCTAATGTATTTCCATAAAAGACGGATTAGCTTTAAATATGCCGCTTCCGCCGCTTTTATCTTACCGCTCATTCCTTCGATTTCACTTCATACGGTCGTGATTTGGATTGACCTGCCAAATGGGATGGCGATTCTTTGGTTTATATATGTATTAGTCCGAATTATTGAAGAAGTCATTATCAATAAGACTGCCACGAAAAAGACCTTGCTATCACTTTGTGTTATGCTTTGCCTTTCAATGGTATTAACCTTTTTTATGCGGGCTAATTCTTTTCCCGTCTACATTGTCATGGCAGTTGCCCTGACTGTTTTGTTTATCCTGAAAAGGAATTGGCAGCTCCTTACAGCGGTTATATTGTCTGTTGTCATTGTGCTGTTGATTCGCTTTCCCGGTTATCAGGCACTTGGTGTATATACGCATGAACAAACTATTTATCACAAATACTTAGCAGGTATTCAGGATATCCAATCAACCTATTACCGCGGCGGGAATTTTTCAAATGAGACTTTAACCAAACTTAAGCAATTAATTCCGCGCATTGATGAAGAAGAATTAAAAGACAGCTTTCAACCTGACTGGACGCGTTATTTGGAATATGATTTAGTTAATATCGGCAGTCTCGGAGTCGGTGAGTTTATTGCGCTTTACTGGGATAGTTTCAGCCGTAATCCTGCGAAAATGCTTTCTTCAATGCTATATCGGGTCAGAACTTACTGGGTCATTGATGCTAAAGGATATATCAACACAATAAGTTATTCAGTCGATAAAATAGTTCGGGTGGATGCCCCTGTATTTATACCTGAATTTAATGTCGCGCAAAAGTCGGGGTTCTTAACCAATCTTCTGCATAAGTACGCGATGGGAACTTCATTGCCTTTACCCGCGATATTTATTTGGCGTCATGGTATTTGGATGGCATTAATGGTCATATGTGCGCTGATTTCCATTATTAAGCGGCAATTTATCCGGCTTCTTCCATTTTTACCAATCTTTACTTATGTCGCCACCCTTTACTTGACCAATGCGTGGGCAGATTTCCGCTACGGATTACCTGTCTTCCTAAGCGGATTATTCCTTCCGCTCGCTTTTCTGCTATGGTGTCCAAAGGAGGGTGAAGATGTCAGCATATGATAAAATCATCATCGGCGGCGGATTCTATGGCTTGTATTCCGCATATTTTTGCGGAAAAAGAGGCGAACGGGTATTACTTTTGGAAAAAGACCCCGAGCCGTTTATGCGCGCTTCCTATATAAATCAAGCCCGTGTACATATGGGGTATCACTATCCGCGCTCACTTTCTACGGCGGTTAAATCAAAAGGATATTTTGACCGTTTTGTTAGTGAATTTGGGTTTTGTGTTAATGACGGGTTTGAAAAAATTTATGCCATTTCTGCAAATTTTAGCTGGACAAATGCAGAGCAATTCATTAAGTTCTGCCGGGATTCCGATATTTATTACCGACAGATTCATGAAGAGCAGTACTTTAAAAAAGGCATGTGCGAAGGCGCCTTTCTAACCAAAGAGTATGCCTTTGACCCGCTGATTTTACGGGATTATCTTATGAGTGAAATCGGAAAACATGCGAATGTTACCGCCTTATTTAATAATAAAGTATCCGCCATTGAAAATGATGGCGAGCATTATATCATCACGGCCGGCGAAAAAAATTATAAGAGTAAATTTGTCCTAAACTCGGCTTATGCGTCGATCAACCAGATACACAAATTAGCCGGCTTTGAGACTTTTAATATTAAATATGAACTATGCGAAATAATCTTATGCCAAGTTTCGAATAACTTGAAAAACTTGGGGCTTACACTTATGGACGGAACGTTTTTTTCCATTATGCCCTTCGGAAAAATCGGATATCATTCGCTGACCAGCGTTTCTTTTACGCCGCATTTAACAAGCTATGACGATTATCCCGCTTTCTCATGCCAAAAAACGGCTGATATTGATTGTTCGGCGAACTTTCTCGCCAATTGCAATCGTTGCTCGGCTAAACCGAAAAGCGCTTTTCCACATATGTCACAATTGGCACGCAAGTATTTACATGATGAACTGATGTTCGCTTATAAGGATTCATTATTTTCAGTTAAAGCGATTCTCAAAACTTCCGAAATTGACGACGGCAGACCGACTGTTATCAGGCAAATGAGCGAAGAACCGAGATTTTTTACGGTTTTATCAGGTAAAATAAATACGGTTTTTGATTTAGAAGATATTTTAGTGTAACGCGATGATTTTTTATTTTTGCCGAACGCATGGAGATTAATATGCACAATAAAGAGAATAATTTTATTTCCGTAGTGCTGTATATCAATAATAATGAAAATATTGTTAAAAACTTTATCGAAAAAATAAATACGGTTTTGCGTGATAATTTTAAAAAATTTGAAATTATTTGTGTTAATGACTGTTCAAACGATCGGAGTGCGGAGTTAATTAAAGAATGTGCCGGCAATATGCAAGAAGGCGCCATGATC
This sequence comes from Lachnospiraceae bacterium, assembly GCA_009787745.1. GTDB lineage: Bacteria > Bacillota > Clostridia > Lachnospirales > Lachnospiraceae > UBA935. The sequence continues at coordinate 2,665 of WQST01000022.1, read as the reverse complement.
TTAATAAATACAGGCTTCTATCAAGGACTGGAAAGTTCCATGATAGCGGGTGTAGATTATGCTTCAGGTGATTTTGTTTTTGAATTTGACCATATTTATATGGATTATGATATTAATGTTGTTATGGATATTTATCATTATTGCATTAAAGGCTGTGATATAGTCGGGGCATCATCAAATACTAAACTACGCAAAACAAGCCGTATCTTCTATTCATTATTTAACAAACATTCTTTTTCGCAATATAAAATAAAAACCGAAAGTTTCCGCATCTTAAGCCGTCGGGCAATTAACAGGATTAATCAAATGAGCATCACCATTCCATACCGTAAAGCTATTTATGCTAATTGCGGGCTTTCATATGAAAATATTGTTTATGAAGGAAATACAGGGGCTATTCCGCTAAATCCTATCAATTCATCATACCGTCAAAGCCTGGCGCTTGACAGCTTGATATTTTTTACGAATATTGCCTATAAAATTTCAATTTCATTAACAATCTTAATGATTTGCTTTTCAATTATATCAGGCCTCTATACCCTGACCATTTTTTTAAGCGGAAATCCTGTCGCAGGGTGGACGACGACAATGATCATGCTGTCAGTCGGATTTTTTGGTATATTCGGTATTCTATCGATTATTATCAAGTATCTTTCATTGATTGTTAACTTGATTTTTAAAAAGATGAAGTATGTAATCGGGAGTATCGAAAGGCTGTAGGGAGAAGAATAAGATGGAGATTTTGGTAGGTTCGACCGGATTCGTCGGTCAAAATATTTCGGCATCGCATGAATTTGATATGCTTTGCAATTCTAAAAATATCACCGATGCCTTCGGTACAAATCCTGAACTCTTGGTTTACTCAGGTGTTCCCGCAGAGATGTTTTTAGCAAATAAAGACCCTTTTGCGGATAAAACAGTAATCGAAACGGCAATTAATAACATTCAAAAAATCAATCCCAAATGCCTGGTGTTAATATCGACGATTGCTGTTCTCGATAATCCTGTGAACGCTTTCGAGGACACGGCCATAAAACCTGAGCTTCTGACTGCATACGGGCGTAATCGGCTTGATTTGGAAATTTCTGTGCGTGAATTTATCCCGCAAAGCCATGTAATTCGTTTACCTGCTCTATTCGGTGATGGTATAAAGAAGAACTTTATCTATGATATCATTAATAACTTTCCCGCCATGCTTAACCAAGCGAAATATGATGAACTTTCAAGCCGGGAAGAGGTTATCAAAGAATGTTACGCTTTACAGGATAACGGCTTTTTTAAGCTGACTGTATCTAATGCAAATAAACCTTTATTAAAAGCCGCACTTGAACGGTGCAATTTTTCATCATTAAACTTTACCGACAGCCGTTCGGTTTTTCAGTATTATAATCTAATTTATCTGTGGAATCATATAGAAATAATGCTGAAAAATAATATCCCCCTTCTTCATATGGCGACAGAACCTATCTCAAGCGCTGATGTCTATGAGTATATTTTCGGCAAATCATTTAACAATTTACTTGACAAGCCGCCTTTCGAATATGATTTTCGATCGAAAGATGCTGAAATTTTCGGCGGCAGAAATGGATATATTTTTGAACGCGAACAAATTCTTCGTGAACTAAAGGAATTTATTGAAAGGCATGGGGATATATGAAGCTATCAATTTCAAACATTGCGTGGAACTCAGAATGCGATGAGGAAATGTATCTTTTTCTAAAAGAGCAAGGTTTTAACGGCTTGGAAATCGCGCCAACCAGAATATTTCCGCTTAATCCTTATGAACATTGTCAGGAAGCCGCGGCATTTGCGGAAATATTACACAATGAATATGGTCTGGCTATTTCATCAATGCAATCAATCTGGTTCGGCAAAGGCGAAACGATTTTCGGAAGCGACCGCGACCGCCAAGTACTTTTAGATTATACCTTTAAAGCTATTAATTTTGCCGAGGTTATCGGTTGCCCGAATCTTGTCTTCGGTTGCCCAAAGAATCGAAATATACCAAATAATGCTGATATGAAGATTGCATATGATTTTTTTGGTGATATTGCTCGTTATGCGAAAGACCATGGCACGGTTATGGCGATTGAGCCAAACCCGCCTATCTATGACACTAATTTTATCAATGATTCAACCGAAGCATTTCGATTTGCCGAAGAAATTTGCGGATTGGCAGTAAACCTTGATTTCGGTACGATAATAGAAAATTCTGAGAGTTTGCAGGTAGTTTCCGATAATTTAGATTTGATAAATCATATTCATATCAGTGAGCCATACTTAGCGAAGATTGAAGAGCGTGATTTACATGTTGAATTATCTAAGATTTTGAAAAACGGAAATTATCAAAAATATATTTCGATAGAAATGAAAAATCCCGGCGGTCTATTAGTTGTTAAGCAGACCGCGGATTATATCAGGAGGGTTTTTGGTTGAGTAAATCATATGAGAATTTAGCGGGCGTACCCAATTTCGAATGTCGTGAATACGCAGAAAAGACGACTAAATATTGTCTTCTTATTCCGATTATTAATGAAGGCGAGCGAATCAAAAAAGAACTTCGGCGGGCGCAAAAAAGCGGGATTGGAAAGCTGTGTGATATTATCATTTGTGACGGCGGGTCGGTTGACGGAAGCACAAATGATGAAACATTAAAACCGCCGGG
>WQST01000021.1 GCA_009787745.1 Lachnospiraceae bacterium | reverse complement strand
GATATTAATACTGATTTGATTGACATGCTTGAGCAAATGAAAAAGACATTTGGAGAAGACTCGTCCTTGTCTCTTTCCACTTTGATTAATTATATGAGTGAATATAATGACGAAGCCAATAATAATTATTTAAGTCTATTTAGTAAAATTAATAATGACAATATGTCATTACTCTTAAATTTATCTGAATTACACGCAATTACATTAAATAATGCAAATGAAAATAACGGTCAAATGCTCAACACATTAAATACAATATCCGACAAGCTATTAGATGATAGTGCGGCATCGCTAACGGCTATAAATAGCAATATAGCACAGTTAGAATCTAATCTGAGTAAGCACATAGGCGACCTAAGCGGCAGTCAATCTGATACAAATATCTTAATAAATCAGATGTCAAGCCAATTATCAGGTAAATTGGATACCTTACAATCAACGAATAATTCATCTCTGACCATCTTAAAAGATTTTATAAGCGGTGAGTTAAACAGTATAACCACTTTACTTGAAAATAAGCAAATTGCTTTGGAAAATTCAATTAACGCTAATTTAAAAGATGTTTTTCAATCTGTGAGTGATGGCAAAAAGTTTTTGGCGGCCGCATTACTCACTAAGGGGCAGACGGTCGCAGTTGATGCTACATTTAATGATATTTATAATGCTATATTAGCAATTGATCAAATTGTGCAAATAGAAAATATGCCTGGTAAAATTGAATTTGAATATCATTTTCATATTGATAATAGCGGCAATCTAATAAACTCAGGAGTTATTAGTACAGCTGGCGGATGCTTTAAACGCGGTGTTTTACATGCTCATATCGGTAATGCAAATTCAAGAACTGGCTGCTTTGTAGGTGGCGCATGGCAATCTCATACGCACTCAGGATGCGGAACAAGATACAATTACCGATGTGCATTCTGCAATCATACATGGAGTACAGATGCTGATAGGGGATCTAATTGTCCAAACGGTCATGGTGATTATGGTTATTTTACCGGCATCGGTTACTCATGCGGAAATAGTCCTCTTAACTCTAATGCCAGAGCGACCTGCGGAAAAACAGGATTAATGGAGTATCATATTAACTGCGGACTTAATGATGGGCAAATAGTTAAAGCCACAATAACATATGAGTAATCATTAAATCAGGGACTAAATCTTTTAAAGGGTTTAGTCCCTATTTTATTTATGTATTAAATTCACACTTTTTAGTTTTAAAGGAATACAGGAGAATATATGACAAATAATGACATTATAAAATTAAGCAAAGCTCTTACCCAAAACGAATATGATCTAAAAGATTTTATCGCCGGATATGCTTACGATAATGACTTTAATGAAAGCCTGATAAGTTTTTATGCAAACAGAAATAGATTAAAAGCAATTGATAATCCGTCCTTGTCAGCGCATGACCTTGATTTAGCATCATTACTAAATTACGCTATCTCTGACATTGATGAAACTATAAACATTGATGAAGGCGGTTTATCATCTATGATAAGCACATATGCAATTGCTAAAACAAAGTCTGTTATGAAAAATATGCCTAATATGAAATATATCCGTAACGCTCTAAAACATTGTGATCTTCAATTTGAATCAGATAAAGATTTTACTAACATCTTTTATCGTGTTCATGCGGAGTTACTAACACATTCTATTGCCGCCAATATTAGTGATAAAGCAGTAAAATCAATTAAGGGAAGCAGTGATTTTTATAATAACATTAAGCTTTTTAATAATTATGCATCTACTAAATTTTTAACTGATTGTGTTAAGCAGTCATATCTTGACGCATTCTCTTCAAAAAATATTACTAAAATAAAGAATTTGCTTGACCAAAACATATGTTTGCCTCATAATATAGACAACAATAATAAAAAGGAGGAGTTAACTGATGACAGATTTGGAGTATTACCGGAATATATTAATGACGCCGTGGGAGATATTTCAGAAAGAAGCCGAGGAATCGGGCTATTTCGGAACACAGGAGAAGTTAAAGAAACTTTATCATCACCAGAAGGAAGAAGCTATAACGTTTCTGTCGGGCGAAACGAAGCAGGAAGCAAACAACGCATCCGACTACCTGAAAATTATCAAAATGGATCTGCTCAATCAGTACAAATGGGGAACAATTCTTCTGGATTATCTTTGGGAGAACGCAAATCTTCGTTTCAAGGAACTGGCATTAACGGGGAATTTACAGGAAACGATAAACAAGGCGAACAAAAGAGCGTCACAAATACACGACTCAATGAGTACGGCATGGAAGATAAAAAATCCGAATTGGAACAAAACGGACGGCGATCTGGTACAGATACAGATGAATCTAAACGAAATGCAGACTTATATCGACGCAGTAATTTGGGACGAAGTAATATATCAATACCATTAGATTTAAGCGATAAAAATACCCATTCAGAGGGGGAAGCTGTCACGGCTTCCCCTTCTATTTTTGATGTAACGATTCATGCAAATAAAAAGATGGAATTAATCGTTCCTAATGATATCTTAAAAGATGTACTTCTTTATGGCACAGGTTCTAGTGATGGGAAATTTCGGATTTATGATATCTATCAAAATTCAAATTTCATCAGCGATTTAATTAGTTCAGTTAAAGACGAATATGGGCATGTTAATATTAAAAATCATGATGAAAGCATACTTTTTGACAGTTTTAATACCTCTCTTAGCGGAAGTATCAATATTACATGGATGGATGATGAAATATTAAGAGAGGGGTTTGTCTCATGGGCTTATGCTGTAAATGAAATAATAAATTTGATTGATGACGGCGAGTATTTACCAGATCTTGCTTTTACAAAAAAAGCCGATGAATTTGATGCGTATGCTATCCCCGATGAGCCTGATTCATATGATAGTTTTGTGCATCGCGGAAATTCGGAAAGAAATGAAATTGAAATATTAGCTTCCCCGAAAATCAATTATCGCTTGTCAAAAATTGATGAACTGAAAGAAGGTGCGAAATCACGATTTAATAATAATATTGAAGCTATTAAGCTACTTATGAAAATCGAAGGTGAACATCGCTTTGCATCACCCTCAGAACAAATCACCTTAGCAAAATATATTGGATGGGGCGGTTTATCGCAAGCCTTTGACAAAAATAACAAGTTATGGGAAAAGGAATACCGTGAGCTTTTTGAACTGCTTAAAGAGAATCGCGATTATGAGAACGCAAGAGCAAGCACTAATACTGCCTTTTATACTCCTATAAGCATTGCAGAAAAAATAAATGAAACACTTTTTAGATTTGGTATAGAAAATGGCGATAAAATATTGGAGCCTAGCGTTGGCATTGGAAAGTTCTTCGGAACCCTTCCAAAAGAAACTTATGATATAGAGCTTCATGGTGTCGAACTTGATAATATTAGCGGACGCATTGCCCGACAATTATATCAAAATACCCATATCCATATATGCGGTTTTGAAAAAACCAATTTCGCTGATAACTCCTTTACCGCAGTGATAGGTAATATTCCCTTTGGTGACTATAAAGTTCATGACCCGAAATATAACTCCTTAAACTTAAAAATCCATGATTATTTTATTGCTAAAAGTATTGACCAAGTCATGCCCGGAGGTATTATCGCCTTAGTCACCACCAAGGGGACGCTTGATAAAAAAGATATGACCTTTCGTAAATATATGGCAGAACGAGCTGAACTTATCGGTGCAATTAGATTACCAAACAATACTTTTTTAGGTAGCGCGGGAACCGAAGCTACAGCAGATATACTTTTCTTACAAAAACGTTTATGTCCGATTATAACAGAGCCTGAATGGTTACATCTTGGGTTAACAGATGATTATATTCCTGTTAATTCATACTTTATAGCTAATCCTGATATGATGCTTGGTAAAATGGTTTATGAGAGCGGAATGTATGGCAATAGTAAATACACTGCTTTAAGAAATGATGAACCTGATTTTGACCTTAATAATGCTTTAAATAACGCGGCAATAAAGCTTAACGCAAATATAATAAGGTATGAGGAAAAACATCAAATAGCGGAAAAGAAAGATATTGCGATTCCAGCTGATTTAAATGTAAAGAACTACACCTATACAATTAAAGATAATAATATTTATTATCGGCAAAATGACCAAATGTATCTAAAAAATGATTTCTCAAAAATAGTTGAAACACGCATAAAATTATTACATGAATTAAGAAAAACCATGCGGGAAATTATATCACTGCAACTAAATGGATGTACCTTAGATGAACTTAAATTAATCCAAAATAGACTTAACGAGCAGTATGATTTTTATATTAGTAAGCACGGTTTCATTATCGGCCGTAACTCAAGGAATGCTTTTAAAGAAGACAGTGATTATGAACTTTTAACAAGCTTAGAAATAAAAGATGAAGACGGAAACATTAAAAAAGCAGAAATGTTTTCAAAACAAACCATTAGACCAAAAGCAATTATCTCAAGCGCCCAAACTGCTATAGATGCTCTAAATATATCATTAAACGAACATGGTATTATTAATATCCCGTACATGCTTAGTATATATAGCCCAAATAGTAACACTGATTTCTATAAAAATCTTAAGTTAAATCAGTCAATGGACACCGAATTGATTAAAGCAATGGCGCTAACGGAAGAGCTTCAGGGAGTCATTTATAAAAATTATGATGTTCTTAACTTAAATAATAATTTTTGTGATGGATGGGAAACCGCGGACTGTTATTTATCGGGAAATGTACGGAAAAAACTCAAAGATATAATGCACTTAAAAAATTCATTAGGAAAATCGGATATATCTTCATTAAATAGCTATGTTACATCAGGCATAGATAGAAATATAGAAGCTCTTACTAAAGTACAACCTGAAATGTTAGAAGCAGGCGATATCTCGGTAAGACTTGGAACTACTTGGGTCGATAATCAGGATTATACCGATTTTTTATATGAGCTACTTGAAACTCCTATTGCATATCGAAATAACGCTTACTACCGTTCTAATAATAAAGAAAGTATCCAAGTTTATTATAGCGAGCATACAAATCAATATCGGATTGAAAACAAAGGAAATCATAAATACGCAGAACTTGTTAAAAGTGTTTATGGTACAAGCCGGATGTCCGCTTATGAAATAATTGAATCAACACTAAACTTAAAAAGCGTTACTATAAATGATAGAGTAATTGAGGATGGTAAGGAAAAATCAATACTCAATAAAAAAGAGACCATGCTGGCCAGAGAAAAACAAGACGTGATCAAAGAAAAATTTAATTCATGGTTTTTCCGTGATATGGAACGAAGAAATAAATATGTCGATTATTATAACGAAAATTTTAATGCCACTCGTTTAAGAGAGTACGATGGAAGCTTTCTTACATTTCCGGGGATGAATCCGGAATTAGAGTTAAGACCTCATCAAAAAAATGCTGTGGCTCGTATTATCTTCGGTGGTAACACTCTCCTTGCGCACTGTGTCGGAGCCGGAAAAACATACGAGATGATTGCTGCCTGTATGGAACAAAAGCGCTTAGGCTTAGTTAATAAACCTGTTCTTGTCGTACCGAAGCCGATTGTTGGACAAATAGCGGGTGAGTTTCTAAGGCTTTACCCTGCCGCTAACATACTTGTTACAAGAAGCGCCGATTTTGAAAAAAGTAAAAGAAAGCAATTCGTTTCGCGTATCGCAACAGGGGACTACGACTGTGTTATTATGTCGCATACACAATTTGAGAAAATAGCCATTTCAAAAGATAGGCAGGAGCGTCTTCTAAATGATCAGATCAATGATTTAATTAAATCAATAGAATCACTAAAATACGACAGCGGATCTCAATTCAGTGTTAAGCAAATGGAAATACAAAAAAAACGGCTATCAGCACAGTTAGAAAAGCTATTAAATGCGACATCAAAAGACGATTTACTTAATTTTGAAGAATTAGGAATCGACTGTATGATGATTGATGAAGCGCATACTTTTAAAAAACTTAATCTATTTAGTAAGATGAATAATGTTTCCGGCATATCAAACAATGGTTCTAATCGTTCTTTCGATATGTACCTAAAATGTCAATATCTTAGTGAAATAAATAATAATAAAGGTATTACATTCGCAACAGGGACGCCTATCACCAATACCATGTGTGAAATGTTTGTTATGCAACAATATCTCCAGAAAAGTACTCTCGATAAAATGGGAGTCGGTTATTTTGACGCATGGGCAACAAATTTCGGAGAAACAACAACTTCTTTAGAATTAAATGTTGAAGGAAACAGCTTTCAGCTAAAAACAAGATTTAATAAATTTGTGAATGTACCTGAGCTTGTTACAACCTTCAAGGAGATTGCAGACATTCAAACATCCGATATGGTCAATCTGGATGTTCCGAAACTTAGAAGCGGAAAACCTATTATTGTGACTTGTGAAGCAGACGACTTTACCAAAAATTTAATGGATAGCTTTATTAGTAGAGCAGAAAAAATACGGAATGGAAATGTTGATAGTAACGTTGATAATTTCCTTAAGATAACCGGCGATGCAAGAAAACTAGGTACCGACGCTAGATTACTTGACTTTTCCGCACCTGTTAATCCTAATGGGAAGCTTATGCTTGTAGTTAAAAATGTATATGACGAGTACATAAATGCGATTGAGAAAGGTATAATTGGCTCTCAATTAATCTTTTCTGACATTGGTATCCCTAATTCTAATAAATACTTTTCGGTCTATGAATTTATTAAGGAATCTTTAATAGATAAAGGCATTCCTGATGACGAAATAGCTTTTATACATGATGCTAAAACTGATAAAGAACGTGAAAGTTTGTTTGAAATGATGAACTTAGGGAAAATTAAAATTTTAATAGGATCCACGGAAAAATGCGGTACTGGTGTAAATGTACAAAAGTATATTACTGCTCTTCATCATGTGGATTGCCCATGGCGCCCAAGCGATATCGAGCAACGCGAAGGACGAGCTATACGTCAACTTAATCAAAATAAAGAGGTTGCAATATTTCGCTATGTTACAAAAGGCACTTTTGATGCTTATAATTGGTCAATCGTCGAGAATAAGCAAAAATTCATATCACAGATCATGACAAGTAAATCTATTGCCAGATCTTGTGACGATATTGATGCCACTGCTCTGTCTTATGCGGAAATTAAAGCCGCTGCAACTGGAAATCCATGGATTAGAGAAAAAATGGAACTGGAAAATAAATTGCAAAGATTAAAAATCCTAAAGAACGCTTACGATAACCATATTTATAGTATGCAAGATAATATTATGGTGAGTTTACCAAAACTTATCAAAGATGCAGAAATGCGTATTTTGTGTGTAGATAATGACATTTGTAAAAGAGATGAAACCGGTAATGATTTTTTAATAAATGTCGGGGGTGAGGATTTCTCAGAAAGATTGGATGCCGGTAGTAAACTTTTAGATATTGCAGAAAAATGTAAGGTCGGTAATATTACAGATAACATCGGTACATATAAAGGTTTTTCAATATCTATTAAACGCAATTTTATTGAGACTGATTCAATAATTTTGAAAGGTAACCTAAACTATAGCTGTTTATTGGGGTCAAGTCAAATCGGAAATATCATAAAAATTGAAAATTTGCTTAAGGATTTAGAGAAATTTAAGGAAAACGAAAGAGACAAACTTGATAAATTAAGAAAAGATCTCATGGTATCTAAACAAGAAATAGAAAAACCTTTTACTCATGAAGCTGAGTATCAAGAGAAGGTAATAAGACTTGCTGAAATAAATCGTGCGATTGAGTTTGAAAATAACAGTGTTATTGATGCGGATTTATCCGAAAATACTACTTTGACTAATGACATTATGCCAAGCGATTATGAAATGGAGGAAAACGTATGTCAGCCCCTTTAGCATCTATAGTAAAAGGTGTATTAAGCTATGGCGGTAAGCAAACTGCTATCTCAGCTGCAACCGATAAAGAAACCCGAAAGGGTTTAATCGTAATCATTGCTTCTATTGGATGTTCTTTGGTATTATTTCCGTTTATATTAATAATGGTTATAGTCATAACTATATCATCAGCAATGAGTACTTTTTTCGACGATGTAAAGAATTTTTTGAGCTTTAAATGGGTATTTTCAGCTTTTGAAGATGATAATAAATCTGAAATAGAGGAAGAGATTGAAGCATGGTTTCAGAGTCTTTCTCAAGCCGAAAAAAACACTCTGGGGTTACGATCCATCTCGATGCGTGACTGGCTTATCTCCAAAGGCAAGGTAAACCCTATTGACGATGGCGATGCACTTTTCATCGGCGGGCATATTCACCGGAGACTGACTAATGAGCAAATAGAGATAATCATTCAGGGAATACATAATGAAGATATGAAGATTTTAATTAGATGGGCAGCTGAACGTGTTGGTATGCCCTATAGTCAAGCTTTAAGAGATAGCGGTACCCATTTTGATTGCAGTAGTTTTATTTTCTACGCTTATAGGCAAATAGGTGTTAATATAAGTCATGGTGGCTCCAATACAGCTGCGGAAATTGCCAAAGGTTTAGAAATAAGAGGTAAAAGGCTATCTGGGTTAGATGAACTTAAGCCTGGCGATCTCATTTTTAGCAAGCGTTCCGGCGAAAATAATGGACGTTATAAAAATATCTCACATGTAGTCTTATATGTTGGGAACGGAATGGTTATAGACGCGCAATCAACAAACACCGGTGTTACATACCGCAAGTTACCAAATTATAATCAAAGTACACTTGTTTTTGCCGCACGACCGTAATTAAATAATGTTTATAAAGAAAAGCGTCCGTCAGTAATAAAATGATTTGACGTTTTTCTTTAGTTAAGCACTTTTTATAATAATTTTTCCTATGTTATTCACATCTCATTTATGCAACCTATACAAATATTTTCTGTTTTTTTAATATCGCTTAACCTATTTGTAGAATTTGATATTCATCCTTCATTTCTCAAATACATTATGTTACTGTGTTTAAGATGAGGGGGTTGATTATGACTAAAGAGAATATACAATTACGACCATGGGAAAATTTAGAGTATGAAATAATCAGAGATTACGTAGAAGGCGGAGAAATCGCAAGAAAATCCTGTATTATTAGTAAGCTTGACATCTGTAGCAAAACACTTAAGAATATGGTGAATGGGTATAAAAGTGAAGGCAAAGCATGGTTTATTCATGGCAATCGCGGACGCAAACCTATTCACGCGCTATCTGATGATAAAAAGGATTTGATTATTAATACATATACAAAGGAATACCCCGATGCATCATATGCCCATGCCACTGAATTATTAAAAGAAGATAATATAATTAGTATTAGTAAATCTACTGTCCGTAATATCTTATTGGAAAATGATATTACATCTCCGTTTGTTACCAAAAAAACGCGCCGTTGTGTCGCTAAAAGACTTCGCGAAAAGGCTTTACTTGCATCAAAAAAAGAAATGCCTATAATCGCTGAGAAAATCGAAAAAGCTGAGAATACACACCCTAAGCGTGAAAAATCGGCATATTTTGGTCAAATGTTACAGCTAGATGCAAGTCAACACATTTGGTTTAACGATATAAAATGCTTTTTACATTGCTCTTTGGATGATGCAACTGGTACCTTAACAAGTGCTTACTTCGATGAACAAGAAACACTAAATGGATATTACAATATTACATATCAAGTATTGACTAAATACGGCATCCCTGCTTTGTTTTATACTGATGGAAGGACGGTATTTGAATATAAAAAGAAGAACGAAGGCAAGAATACAAATACAGCGGATTACGATTATCATGAAGTTGAAAAAGATCACTTCACGCAGTTTGGATATGCTTGTAAACACTTGGGTATTGATATTATAACAACACATATTCCTCAAGCTAAGGGTAAGGTAGAGAGGTTGTGGGGAACTCTCCAGAAACGGATTCCTATTGATTTCCGACGTGCAGGAATAAATAGCATTGATGAAGCTAATGCTTACTTAAAAAATCATTATATTGACAAATTTAATGAAAAATTTGCTCTTCCTTATGCATCTTTTCCGAGCTTGTTTGTAGAAGCACCTCCAACTAATGATATTATGAAAATTTTAGCGGTTATTAGCGAACGTGTAATAGACAACGGTCATTCCATCCGTTATCATAATCAATCTTATCGTACAATAGGTCATAATGGTTTGCCTTGTTATCTTAGTAGGAAAACTAAAGGATTGGTTATTGAATCGTTTGATAAGAAATTATTTTTTTCGATAGCATCAGCTGATAAAAAAGAATCCATTTATTTACTTGAGGTTATTCCTGAGCATGAACATATTTCAAGAGCGCAAACAGTACATCACAAAAAAGATAGTCCCAGAGAGGTTAATATCCCAAAAACAAATCATCCATGGCGCTTAGACTCATGGAAAAGACATCTGAAACGACAAAAGCATCGAACAAGTGATTCATTGGCTATTTAAATCTTAATTATTATATCATGATTTATTTTTCATGCATTAATTTTCTAGCTCTCAATTAATTTCAAATTTTTCAAAAAAATTTCGGGTTTTTGATTTTTTCCAGTAAAAATGAAATTTTTACTGGAAAAAATCAAAAATGCTTGACAATTTTTTAAAATAATTTTTATTAATTAGTTATTATATTGACCGATGTTAAATATACTGTTTATTCAGGATATATTTATTATTAAATTGATATTGTATCTATTTTTAGGTCAATTATCAATCTTTTGCCGCGATTTTGTAAAATATAGGATCATAAAAAGTACCGCCTTGCGGCGGCACTTTAATTTACTTTTAATTAAGCGGATATTTTTCGGTTAAACTCTTTACGATTGTTTTGGCTTCCGCAATGCCGTCTTCGCCTTTTTTTATCACTGTCGCCACCGCTAAAGCGACGGCGTCCATATCGGCGGCATTCAGACCGCGGGATGTCACCGCAGGAGTCCCCAAGCGAATACCGCTGGTCACAAAAGGTGATTTCGGGTCATTGGGAATCGTATTTTTATTTGCGGTAATATGCGCGCTGTCAAGTAATTTTTCAACCGCCTTACCCGTCAGGTCATAGGTTGTTAAGTCAATTAGCATTAGGTGATTATCGGTACCGCCTGAGATGATATTAATATCACGCGAAATCAAGCTTTGGCAAAGTGCTTCGGCATTGGCGATAACGTTTTGCTGATATGTTTTGAAATCTTCGCTAAGTGCTTCCTTAAAGCATACGGCTTTGGCGGCGATTACATGCATTAGCGGCCCGCCCTGAATACCGGGGAAAATTGCTTTATTGAAGTTATATTTTTCCGCGGCGGCGGCATTAGCCAGAATCAGTCCGCCCCTTGGACCGCGCAGGGTTTTATGGGTCGTGGAGGTGGTTACATCGGCATAGGGGATCGGGCTTTGATGTAAGCCGGCCGCGACTAATCCTGCGATATGTGCCATATCGACCATCAGTACCGCACCTACATCATCGGAAACTTCGCGAAATTTCTTGAAATCAATTGCGCGGGCATAGGCTGAGGCACCGGCAATAATCATTTTAGGATTACATGCACGGGCAATTCTATGCAGTTCATCATAATCGATAAAGCCCGAATCATCGACGCCGTAAGGAACGATATTAAAATATTTTCCTGAAATATTAACGGGGCTGCCATGTGTCAGATGTCCGCCATGAGCGAGATTCATACCCATGATAGTATCACCCGGTTCACAGATCGCATATTGGACGGCAAGATTAGCCTGGGCTCCTGAGTGCGGCTGAACATTGGCATAATCGCAACCAAATAGTTCCTTTGCGCGTTCAATTGCCAAGGCTTCTATTTCGTCTACGCAGTCACAACCGCCGTAATATCTTTTTCCGGGATAGCCTTCGGCGTATTTATTCGTCAGGATAGATCCCATTGTCGCCATCACTGCTTTACTTACCCAGTTTTCTGATGCTATCAGTTCGATATGGTCGTTTTGGCGTTTTTGTTCTTTCTCAATCATTGCCGCTATGTCGGGGTCAAATGATTTTATTTCTGTAAAGTCGTACATGTGTATAGCCCTCCGTATATAATGTCTAACGACATTTTATCATGATTCCCGAAGGAAATCATGCCCTTCGGGAGATGCGCACTAATGCCGCGCCGATATAATGTCTAACGACATTATATCATGATTAAAAATATTTGCAATCGGTGCTTGACAAATAGTAATTGATGATTGTATACTAGCTAAGTGATTAGACGTAAGGGATCTTAGCTCAGCTGGGAGAGCACCTGCCTTACAAGCAGGGGGTCGCAGGTTCGAGCCCTGCAGGTCCCATAACAAAGAGATTTTCTAAGGCGTCAAAGGACGCCGCCTAAGAAAATCTAAAGCTTTGTTATCAGAGAATGCTTCGCATTCTCGCGGATATGCAAAAGTTTATACGGCGAGATAGCTCAGTTGGCTAGAGCATACGGTTCATACCCGTAGGGTCATGGGTTCAAATCCCTTTCTCGCTACTAAATCAAGGCTTTCAGGGTTTCCCTGAGAGCCTTGATTTAATTATTATCTCATTATTATCCTACAAAGATTATCTATAGTAGGCATAGATATACACCCTTCAACAAATTCTTTAATAATCGCATTAAATGTCTTATTGATTTCTAATGAAGTAACCGCGGTTACATTCTTTCCGGCGCGCTAAACCCCAATAAATCAATTAAAGTTTCCAGAATTTCTTTCGTCAGGTTAAGCAATGCTATATAAGCTTCCTGTTTTTCATTGACTGATTCAGTCAATATCTTTGTGTGATGGTAAAAAGTATTCAGCGCATTCGCCAAATCATAGATATAGGCGGCAATCCGATGAGGGGCAATCTCTTGATACGCTTCTTCAATCATAGAATTAAAGCCTGAAACCACCAGCATAAGGGCTTTTTCTTCATCGCTGTCCGCTTCATGCAAAGCATCTTTTTTTATTATCCCGCCGCCGTCCGTATATTTCTTAAGAATGGATTTAATCCGTACAATCGTATACAAGATATATGGCCCTGTATCGCCTTCAAAAGATGTAAAGCGGTCAATATCAAATATATAATCCTTCGCCGCCTGGTTAGACAAATCACCATATTTAAGCGCCGCCAAACCAACGATGCGAGCCGTTTCCCTTGCTTCTTCCTCCGAAACAGTCCGATTCGCGGCTATCTTCCGATACATCTCGTCATTGATATCCGCAACCAGTTGCTCAAGGCGCATTACCCCGCCGTCTCTGGTCTTAAAAGGTTTTCCGTCACTGCCGTTCATCGTCCCGAAACCGAGAAACCGCAAGTCCATCTCCGAACTCACCAAGCCCGTCTTTCGGGCGCTGCGGAATAGTTGTTCAAAGTGCATACTTTGCCTTTTATCAGTCATATAAATCATGGCGTCAGGCGCAATCTCATTAACCCGCTCTAAAATGGTCGCCAGGTCAGTCGTAATATACAATGAAGCACCGTCGGACTTAAGAATCAAGCAAGGGGGCATTTCCTTCTTATCCGTTTCTTCTTTGACATCAATAACCAATGCTCCTTCACTTAAACGGGTAAAACCGCCTTCTTTAAATTCCGCAATCATGCCGGGAATTAGGTCCTGAACATCGGACTCGCCTTTCCACAAGTCGAACTCAACGTTAAGGTCATCATAATTTTTCCGCAGGTCGTCTTTCGAAAGCCGCATTATATGCTGCCAAATGGCGCGATATCCCAGTAAGCCTTTTTGCAGGTCATACGTAGCTTTCAGCGCTTTTTCACGGTATAGCGCATCTGTCTTTGATTTAGCGGATGCTTCGGGGTATATTTCTTCAAGTTCGGCAATCGTAAAGGGAGCCTCTTGCGGATATGCTCCGTGATATTCATGATCAAAATAGGGTAATCCGGGCTTTCGTTCATTTAACTCAACTATAATCAAACCCATCTGCAAACCCCAGTCGCCCAGATGAATATCACCAATCGCGGTATGCCCTGCGAAACGGATAATCCTTTTAATACTTTCACCAATAATAGCGGAACGCAGATGCCCGATATGAAGCGGTTTCGCGACATTCGGACCGCCGTAGTCAACGACATATTTCAAAGGGTTCTGCGGTAGTTCTAAGCCGAATTTCGCTTCTTTTGCCATCGCTATTAGGTAATCACGGACAAAAGCGGGGCTTACCTTTAAGTTTAGGAAACCCGGGGGGGCTACTTCCACCTTGGCAAAAACCTTGTTGTTTTCCAGCTTTTCGGCTACTTCATTCGCGATCACTAATGGGGCTTTCCGATATTCTTTAGCGCCTGCCATTGCGCCGTTACATTGGAATTCGCAAAGGTCGGGGCGGTTGGAAATGGTGGCTCTGCCAAGGTCGGGGTTATAGTTTAGGGATTGGAAGGCTTTCTTTAGTTCTGCTGAGATTTGGTCGATGAATTTGGTCATGAGTGGACTCCTGTAGGGTGATTGGGTTATTGGTATTTTACGGTTTCGACATCTCGCACCCGCAAAAACTCTGCCGATAAAGCGAGTACTGCTTCGATAATTCAAGCGACCGCTGATACCCGCCTTTTTTCTTGAAATCCGCAGGTAAGTAATTAACTTTAATCAAAGCCGCAACACGTTCACCGATTTCATTAATCTTCTCGGCATTTTTATGCGGGCTGATGGTGAGGGTTGTGGCGAAGCAGTCGTATTTTTCGGCGGCGGTTATCCTTGCGGTTTCATTCAGGCGCAGTTCATAGCAACTTAAACAGCGCTCACCGCCTTCAAGGCTTTGGGGATATTTACCGGTCATCTCATGAAATTGGTTTATATCGTAGCCGCCGTCACGAAACCCGATGGGATATTCACTTCCGCTTATTAACGGAATTAATCGCTTTTGCTCGTTTAATCTAAGGTTATATTCCTTGCTGTCAGTAATATTCGGATTATAGAAAAAAACCGTGATTCGGAAATACTCTTGCAAATATTCCAAAACATAGCTACTGCACGGAGCACAGCAACTATGCAGTAAAAGTGATTTACCTTTTGTATCGGGCAGGGATAATATTTCTTCTAATTTTGTTTGATAGTTTACTTTCATAATTTTCATCATCGCCTAACGGAGATTCTTCGCCTGCGGTTCAGAATGACAGGTGGTTACAGGCTCTTCTTCTTTTTTCCCGATTAAGATCAAAATCCAAGCCGTCCCGCCAATCGCTAAGGCGAGTAAACCAATATCCAACATCATCTTCGCGGGAACCCCGCTCAGAAGGATTCCGAGCCAGGATGCCGTCGAAAAATTGACCACGAAATGAACCAGTATAGGAACCAAAATCGTTCCGTAGCGATAGCGAAGCCAACCAAACACCAAGCCGATTATGAAAGCATATGTCCCTTGTACCAACTGCATATGCAAAATTCCGAACAATAGCGCCTGAATCATATTTCCGACCCAGAAATGCTTAGATATTTTCGCCGCATAGTGATGGATTACGCCGCGGCATAAAAATTCTTCGCCCAGCGGCGCCAGTAAAACAGCGGCGCCAATCGCATAAAAATTATCGTTGAAGCCTGCCTCTTCCATTGCCTCATAAAATTCCATGACAATATGGGGGACAAAATATTCACCGACTTTGACCAACTGCGTATTAAATAAGCACAACATTATGCCCGTCGCAATCGCCCAACCGACCACAGGGGCGGTGATAATCCTTCCCTCTTTTTTCGGAAGATGCTTATTCGGGTGTACACAAGCCAGATAATACCACAACCCGAATGCCGCCGCCATGGCTAAATGAGAACCAAAAATTATTCCGTTCTCGTCAAGCCCGAATATTAACACTATTACGCCAACAACCACCATCAGCAAAAATGCGGCGGCAAATGGCAAGGTGCTCATAAAAAACCATCCCAGACCTTTTAAGAATTTCATATAAACCCCCATGCCTTTTTGCTGATTTTAGAATAACTTTTCATACTAACCTCAAATTCCGTTAACTATTCCTTACCCGACCAACAATAACTGCACAATTTGCTTTCATCAAGCCCGACGGCATCAAGCATATCATCAAGGCGATGATAGCACAGAGAGTCGAATTGCAATTTTTGACTGATTCGGTCAACCATATTTTTATATTGTTCACTATCAGGGTCAGCATAAACAGATAAATCTATATTGGTGTTACCTTTTTCGATATCGCTGATAATCCGTCTGGTTATCAACTCAAGTTCATTGCCGGAACGGGAAAAATTAAGATACTTGCAAGTAAATAAAAGCGGCGGGCAAGCGGGGCGGACATGAATTTCTTTGGCGCCCATTTGCTTTAAAAACTCCGTTGTTTCGCGAAGCTGTGTCCCCCTGACAATCGAATCATCAATAATCAACAGGCTTTTATCACGGATTAACTCGCGCACAGGAATCATTTTCATCTTCGCAATCAAATCGCGTTGCTTTTGGAGGGTCGGT
This sequence comes from Lachnospiraceae bacterium, assembly GCA_009787745.1. Taxonomy (GTDB): domain Bacteria; phylum Bacillota; class Clostridia; order Lachnospirales; family Lachnospiraceae; genus UBA935. The sequence goes on along the minus strand of WQST01000021.1, from coordinate 3,107 downwards.
AAAAATGAGCGCGGCCATGTCGGGGTATATTTAATGAGCGGGCGGGAAAAGGGGATTCCCGAAGCATTGGAGTAACCAATCGCATGGGCGACCCCTGAATCGGGGACCCCCACCACATTATCCGCCTTCACATTATCACGCCGCGCCAGCGAATGCCCGCAGCGATAGCGCATTTCTTCAACGCTGATACCTTCATACGAAGAGGACGAATATCCGTAGTAAACCCACAAAAAAGTGCATATTTTCATTTCCTGCCCGGGTTCATTAAGGGTCGTAACCCCTTCAGGGGTTACAAAAACAATTTCACCGGGCCCTAGTTCCCGATCGGCGGTAAAACCTAAATTCAAATAAGCAAAGCTTTCAAAAGAAAGACAATAGGAATCCTTTTTGTGACCGATGGAAATCGGGGTTCGTCCCATCTTGTCTCTGGCGGCAAATATCCCCTTCTGCGTCATAATCGCGATTGTCATGGAACCGTCGATTATCTCTTGCGCATAGCGGATGCCGTCAATGAAATTTTCTTTTTGATTGATAATTGCCGCAACCAGTTCGGTCGCATTAATACCGCCGCCGCTAAGTTCGAGGAAATGAGAATGCCCGTTTTTAAAAATTTGTTCAACAATCGAATCCGTGTTATTGATTTTTCCGACTGTCATGATGGCATATGTACCGTGTTGGGAACGGATAATTAATGGTTGGGGTTCAAAATCGGAAATGCATCCAATCCCCATGGTGCCTTCCATTGTTCCGATATCCTTATCGAATTTCGTGCGAAAGGGCGAATTTTCAATGTTATGAATCGCGCGGTCGAAACCCTTATCGGGCGAGTATACGGCTAACCCCGCTCGTCTTGCCCCTAAATGGGAGTGATAATCAGTTCCAAAAAATAAGTTTATGACACAATCTTCTTTCGCGGCGACGCCGAAAAATCCACTCATACTGCTCTCCTGTCCTTGTCTTAAGTCTGTTAACTATATTTTTCCTCATACTTATCAATCATCCCCATAATCTTCGCGGAAAAATCAGGGTATTGATCAACCAAATCCTTAATTTCATCCTGTGCTTTCTTCGCGACGACTTCTTTATTATAATCCATTCGCTTTCTCAGCGTCTGGCGGCGGATAATCAAATTGTGACGAACCTCAACCATTTCTTTTTTATCTAAAATAGCCGCGGGCTGATGAAGCCAGACATGGGGGTCGGTCAGTTTTATCGATCTTAAAATACGCAATAAATCACGTTCGGCGGCATCCAAATCTTTTTCCATTTGCTTAAATTCTTCGCGGCGCTTTTTTTCCGCCAGATATTGCAAAAACTTTTTTTCAAGTTCGGCGGCATTTTTGACGTTATACTTGATATGGAGATATTCAAGAAGGTTGGTATTATTGATATAACGAATTTTGACGCTGTTATGCAAAAGGATAATTTTATTAATGCTTTTCTCGACTCGCTTAAGTTCATGCAGCGCATTAGTATGTTTGAGGTATACAAAAGTCATGGCCACCGCCGTCGCTCCTGCGGCGAGCAGGTAGCCGATTTGGGTATTCATCCCAAAGCCGAACTGGAGAATCAAAAGTATCGCCACGCAAAGGAAAGCCGCCGTTAAACATATCACGATCATCGAGCGCAAATCTTCAATAAAATGTTGTAAATCGTATTTCCGGAAAACATAAGCTTCTTTTTCACCGCTTAAATGCTTCATATCCTGTTTTATTTTCGTCTTATAAATTTCCGCTTCTTTCAGCTTACGGACACCTTCTTCAATCTGGTCATAAAGGGCGTCTATTTTGTTAAAATCCGCTTCATTCATCGGAATAACTTTTTTTTCGAAACCTTTTCGCGCCGTGTTAATATTAGTGAGGCGGGTAGCCGCCTCGCATAGTGCGCGCCGGTCATCGGCGGGCAGGGCTTCGATTTCTTCCATATCTTTAAGCTGGGAAGTAACGATATTATATTCTGAACTCAGGCTGTCAATTTCGCCCGAAGCCTCTTTAATCTGCTCTAAACAATTGGTCACATAGTCGCTTAACTGCTCGGGGTCACGTAAATCAATATCATTCCGATTATAAACGACTTCTTCCCAAACATCGAATTGTTCGGGATACTCATATTCTTTACGAAAATGCCTAAAAATGCGGCGAAAAATATTCATTACGGAAACTCCAATAACAGCGTGACGCTTTAATAATTCTTAGCTTCACACTATTCTACCGCAAAGCGGTAACTTTGCTTTGCTTCTCTAATCATCCTGTCAATCTCTCTGTGATAAGAATTGCCATTTCCAAGCTCTTTATCCAAAATCAATTCGTCCAAAGTATGCTTTGCATCTGTTTCATTATAAACGCTCACCGCCTGATTGTAAATATGTTCGACCTCTAAAGAAAAATCATGAAATGCGGGGCGGTCGGAAATAAGCCTGATATAGTCTATCTCATCAAGGAAAAGGCGCATACTGATTAAATACGCGCGTCCCGATTCGGGATTTTGGCTAAGTTCAAAGGCACTTAAAAAGCCGGCGGAAGCTTCCTCAAAATGAAATAACTTGGCAAGAGCAATGCCGCGATTATGATAAACGCGGCTCAAAAAGGCTCTTTCGCTTAAGGGGATAGTTAGAATAATTCGGTCATATTCATATTTGGCACGTTGAAATTTCCCGCTTTTCAGTAAAAAATCGGCATTATTTATTTCTTTCTCATAATCCGACAAGCCGATATTACCCTTTAAGATTTCGGCAACCCGTTTGGCTTCCTCATCATTAAGATAGCCTGTATAGTCAATAATCGCCATGACGAATTCTTCGGTATTTTCGCTTTTCTTAAGTAAACCGTTTAACTTCTTCGCTAAGTCAGGCAGACCGCATTGCCCTTCAAGCCATGTCACCAGCCTGCGGTCAAGAATGGATTTATCAAGAATAAAAGGGTTAGTCTTAAATAGATAGCAAAGCTCTTCAACCGACCAAATCGAAAGGAGAAGGCGCGAAAATATATAAGGCGCCTTAGCCATTTGCCCTACCGTTAATAAAGGTATACTCATTACTCTCCTCCCTACTCTACTCTCCCTACCCTGCCTGCCAATACCTGCGAATTTGTGCTCCGCACAAATTCGCC
>WQST01000020.1 GCA_009787745.1 Lachnospiraceae bacterium | reverse complement strand
GGCTTAGGCTTGGGCTACATAACCCCTGTTAAAACGATGATGATTTGGCTTGACGGCAAGAAAGGCTTTGCCGCGGGTTTATCGATTGCCAGCTTTGGAATAGCAGGTGTTATTGCCAATCCGATTATCGGCGGTCTGCTGGAATCAGGTTTAGCTGTTTATAATGTTTTCTTCGTTTTAACGGCTATTTATGCGGTCGCTTTATTTTTTGCCTGCCGCTTGTTATTCAGACCTAAGTACGATGAGCCGGAAGGGTCGGTTCACCAAAAAGCAAGCGAAGTTATGTTTCATGGGAAATTCATTTTGTTATGGTTGATTATTTTCTTAAATATCACTTGCGGCCTTGCCCTGATTAGCCAGGAAAAACAAATTTACAATCTTATCGGCGTCAGTTCGATGGCGGTGGTGGTGCTTTATTGCAGTATTAACGCCATCAGCAATGTTGCGGGCAGATTGGGTCTTGCTTCATGGCAGGATAGCCTGAAAAAGAAACATATCCCTTATTTCCTGATGGCGACGTTTTCATTGATAGCCTGTTTTATCGCGGCGGGGACATATTTTGCCAATAAAGTCCCGAAACCATACCCGATTCTGAATGATTTGGGCGTCCAAGTCAGATTGGAATCATTACCTGTGCAAATCGGGATTGTTACGTTTATTTCCGTATTTTTGATCTTTGTGGTACAGTTCTTCTTTGGTGTGGGCTTTGGTTGTCTGCCGAATGTACTTCACCAAAATTACGGTATTCATCAGTTATCAACCGTACACGGTTTAGTACTCAGCGCATGGGGATTCGCCGGTTTAGTCGGAAATCAGTTGTCTTCGTATATTATTACCCATTATGATTTGACGACCTTATTCACGGTGCTGGGTGTCCTTTATACGGTAATGTTCTTGATATTGATTATATGGTCGAAGATAATAAAGGGTGCGAAGTCGTTTGCTTAAGGAATAATTAAAAGATAAAAAATAGAAAGTCCCGGTTGGGGCTTTCTATTTTTATGAGGGGGGTAAAATTACTTACGTAGTTTAAACTGCGAGGCAAGTTCGACAAGTTTCGTTGATAAGGTACTCATATTAGCGGCGGCGGATGTACTGCTTAAGGCGGCATCTGCACTCTCAGCCGAAGCGGCGGCACTTTCCTCCGCGGCGGAACTCGTCTGAACAACAATCTTCGATACTTGATCGATACCATTATTAATCTGCTTGATTCCTTCTAATTGCTCATCCGAAGCGTCGGCGATTTCTTTTATTAAAGCACTGCTTTCTTTAATGCCTTCGATGATTTCGGAGAGGCTCTTAGCAGTTTCCTGAACAATCTTGGCGCCAAGGTCGGCTTTCTCGATTGACGTCTTAATGATTTCATTCGTTTCAGCGGCTGATTTGGTGCTTTCTTCGGCTAGTTTACCGACTTCACCGGCGACGACGGCGAAACCTCGGCCGAGTTCTCCGGCGCGGGCGGCTTCAATCGAAGCATTGAGTGAGAGCAGGTTGGTTTGTGAAGCGATTTCATTAATGGTTTCGATGATTGTGCCGATTTCTTGGCTGGCGGCAGTGATGGCGTTGACGGCATCGATCATTTCTTCCATTTGCTGATTACCCTTTTGCGCGTTGGAGATAACGATATTGGATAAAGCGGAGGCTTTGTTCGCCATATCGGCATTAATCTGGGTTTTGCTGGCAATAACGTGGACTGCTCCCGTCAGTTCCTGGATTGAATGAGCTTGGTCGGTTGAGCCTTTAGCCAGATACTGCGCTCCTTCGGCGATATCGGAGGTACTGGAAGCGATTTGTTTGGCGCTTTGTTTGATCCGCTCGGCTTCGGTAGCGACCTGTTTACTGGTGATAAAGATATCTTTGAACATTGTATTTAAATTTTCGACCGTTTGATTTAAGGAGTTACCCATAACGTCCTTATCGGACAATATTTCTGTTGTCGTCGTCAAGTCGCCGCTCGCAACTATTTTCAGATCATTTGCAATGCGTAGAATGTGCTCGATAAAGATCATACAGTCAGCGGTCAATTGGCCGATTTCACCGCCTTTATTGATGAAGAAATCAAGATTGCGTTTCTCTTCGGCAGTATAGGTAATATCACCGCTCGAACCTGCACGGCGCATGTAGCCTGACAGAGCGGCGACGGGACGGCCGATGCTGTTCGAAATAAAGTATACGATAATTATAACGAGGATAAGCCCGATAACAAAAATGGTAGCGAACTTTACTAAGGATTTGTAAAGGTCGGCATTAACCTCTTTTTGCGGGGCAAGGATGAAAATTTGATATCCATTATTTAAGTAGGTTGCAATAGCCAAATACTTAGTATTATTTAATGTGATATTAATAACTTCATCAGTATTGCTTTCGACGGCGCTTATGAGTTTATTCTTTTCACTGTCGGCAAGGTTAATGATGAAGTCGTTGATTTCTAAGAAATCAACGCGGTTACTGCGTAGGAGAGCGAATCCTGTATCATAGACTTGGATATCGGTGATAATCTTCCGGATCGTCGCAATCGTAATATCAACACCAACGATACCGACGACTTTTCCGTTAACTATAACAGGTTTGGCATACGTGACCATATCAATGCCATCGTCCCATGCATAAACGGACGTCCAGTAAGGTGCTTTGGAATTATAGGCGCCGTAAAACCATTCCATATCATCACTATTGACATTACCATATTGTTCATATGTCTGCGGTTCAGCTTCTGCAATTCCGTAGTCGCCTTCTTCAAGGTAGATTTCACAGACATACGGATAACCTGCTAAATCGGGATGGAGTGCGAAATAAGCGGAGACGACCATATCTGAGCCATTAATCAATTGTTCAAAAAAGCTGGTCATGACAGGCTTCATTTGGGTGGTGAAGTAAGTATCGGCGTCTTTTTGGTATTCCGCTAAATCAAAAGTGGCTTCGGCGAAGTTTTGCGCGGCGTTAACCTGTTGCATGGCTTCGACGAAGAGGGCGTCGGTTTGTTTGGCGGCTTCCGTCATTTTATATTGTAAATTAAGATGCGATACCTTGCCAATTTCATCAATAATGCGTTTTTGCATATAAATGGCAATAAGGGCAGTTACGGTAATGATAAAAATGCTAATAATAAAAGTAAGTTGCCAAGAGAGTTTCTTGAACTTGAATAATTTTCTCATATTGAATTCTCCTTTTCCCGACGACACGTAATTAATGACACAATTAATTAATATATCTTATTAAACCATAGGGCGCGAAGTTTTACAATATAGATTTATATGCTTGTTAATTTACACAAAGGGGAGTGGGAATGAGAAATGCTCAATTGGGCGATGTGCATAAAAATGACGGGGATATTATTTGTTTTTGCATTTTGCATGGGAAAATCGTGAAAATATTAACATTGACATTTTCCGCTAACAACATCATAATATTAATTACCGATGTCATAATGATATGAGGTTTAGCAATATCATTTATACCAAAAGGATACTGGAAATGAAAAGAACTCCCAAGCAAATCGCCGCTTTAACCGGCGTTATTTTACTGGCAAGCCTGTCAGTCATTACCCTGATCGTCGCGGTTTTCGTGCCTGAGAACCCCCGTTTATTAGCCGCTTGTATTTCAGCGATGATCGGTGTCCCTATTCTTCTCTGGCTGTTATTATATGTCGCAGAAAAAATAAAAGAAGCTAAAGAAAGCGGAACTTCTCTATGAACCCAATGAAATGGTGCTTGAGTTTCCTTAAGGAATACCGCATCCGCTATATAATTGCTTTTACCCTTGTCACCATAGTCGCCCTATGTTTTATTATTAACCCCATTATTTCGGGGATAATAATTGATGAGGTAATCATTAGCGGCAGATATGAAATCCTTCCGCTCCTGATTATTATTTTCGTCGCCGTCACGATTATCCGCTCACTTATTAAATACATATATATCATAATTTTCGAGCGTACCTCGCAGGGAATGCTGTTCAAAATGCGCGACTATGTTTACCGCCGTTTACTGGAGCAGGATTTTTCCTTTTTTAATAAGAACCGAACAGGCGATTTAATGTCCAGGCAGACAGGTGATATGGAAGCTATCAGGCATTTCGTAGCTTATACGATTTATAATATTTTCGATAATATTCTGCTTTTTCTGATTGCCATCGTGATGATATTTACCGTTGATTACCGCTTGGCTTTATGCATTATCTGCGTTGTTCCGCTGACGGCTCTGACGACGGTAAAACAATTAAAAGCGATTAAACCCGCTTTCCACAAAATTCGTGAGCAATTTTCCAACCTGACCGCCTTTGTCCAGGAAAATATCGGCGGGAACCGTGTTATTAAAGCATTTGCCAGAGAAGACCATGAAATCATGAAGTTCAATAAGCAAAACGATGCTTATAGTGAAGCCGAAATAAACGCGGCGATGGTGTGGCGGAAATATGTCCCCATTTTTGAATTTTTCGTCGCTGTTTCGACGATTGTTATCTACTTGGCAGGCGGTATTATGGTTATTAACGGATACATCAGCTTGGGCGAACTAGTCATGGTCTGCGGTTATATTTGGATGATTAATAACCCCTTGCGAATGGCAGGATGGTATGCCAATGATTACCAGCGTTTCGTAACATCGGTTGAAAAAATCTTTTCGACTATTGATGTCGAGCCGAATATCAAAGAGCTGGAAGGGCCTTACTCGATTCCGAAATTAAAAGGCGGAGTAGTTTTCCGCGATGTAACATATACTATAGAAAGCGGAAAAGTATTAAAAGATATTAATTTCACCGTTTTGCCCGGGCAAACAGTCGGCATTATCGGTGCGACAGGTGCGGGAAAATCGACGCTGATGAACTTGCTGTGCCGTTTTTATGACCCGACTGACGGCGATATCCTGATAGACCGCGTTAATTTGAAAAATTATGACCTTCGTTCTTTGCGCGGAAATATCGGAATGGCGATGCAAGATGTCTTTCTTTTTTCCGATACGATTGAAGGGAATATCGCTTACGGAAACCCGGGATGCACTTTTGAAGAGGTGAAAGCCGCCGCCGCTATCGCCAATGCCGACGACTTCATCATGAAGATGCCTGAGCAATATGATACCATTGTCGGCGAACGCGGAGTTGGTCTTTCAGGCGGGCAAAAACAACGCATTTCACTGGCGCGCGCGCTTTTAAAAGACCCTGCAATTGTTATTCTGGATGATACGACATCGGCTGTCGATATGGAAACAGAAGCAATCATTCAAGACTCGCTCAAACATTTGGGTGAGCGGACGGCATTTATTATCGCGCATCGGATTTCTTCAATTAAAGATGCCGACCAGATTTTGGTATTGGATGGGGGAATGATTGTCGAATCGGGTACGCATGAGGAGTTACTGGAAAATCACAGTTATTATTACAAAGTTTTTAATCACCAGTATGGTGAATTTGATACGGTTGAGAACTGAGCGCAGAAGGGAGCTAATGTCCGAAAATTTGTAAAATCTGACAAATAATTATGAAAATGTGTAAAAAAGTACAAAAAATGCGGTAAAATAGCAAGAGTTACACTTGCTTTATATATCCTGTTATGCTATACTTAGAGTTAGCGGAAATCAAGGGAATAATTTGAATGATTTTTGTGTCAAATATAAAATCTGAAAATATAGACATCATATGTAATAATTTTCCAAGAGGTGATTTATATCCTCATAATCAATTATATTTTTTGGGCTGTGACTTATCAAAATGCGATAACAAGCATTTTGAAGGGATTAAATTACCATAAAACAAGCTATAATTAGCAAAAAATTCCATATAAGGAGGCTCAAAATGAGTTGGTTCAAGAACCTAAAGATTAGGACAAAAATGCTTGCCAGTTTTTTACTGGTTACGTTGGTGATGGTTAGTTTATCGATAGTTTCGATCGTACAGCTTAGGAGTATTGCGACGACATATCAGATCATCATCGATCATGTATCCGAAAGCCGTCAGTCGATTGCTTATTTCCAGAGTAATTTCCGTGATTTACGGCGTTTGGTTTCGACATTATCGACCTATACAGGCTATGATATGGATCGGTGTGAAGCACTAATAAAGGATTCAACAGCATCCTATGAAGCATCTTTTGTGCATTTGGATAATTATGATAATGCCGTCAGAACCAACCCTAGCTACGATGAAAACGATATAAAAATCCGCATAGATAATTCACAGGAAATTCGGAATATTGCGTTAAGGTATTATAATGATTTCATGGAACCAATGTTTGAAGCGGCTCGTACCGGTAATCATGCGACATCATTACAGGTCATCGCCACAGCGGGACCGATTGCCACGGAAATACGTAATGCGGTACAGGAAATGCTTGACCGGGCGGATGAAACCGTTATCGCTAACTCTATAAGCGCAAGAGAGGCTGAGGAAAAGACGACATACTTATTAATCGGAATGTCTGTGGTAGCAGCAGTAATTGCGATATTGATTGCTTTCTATATGGCGGCTCTGATATCAAAACCAATGAACACTTTATCAGGATTTATGAAGAAGGCAGGTGCGACAGGCGATATCAACCTTCGCCCTGAAGATTTGGTAAATATCGCTAATTATGCCAAAATTAAAGATGAAATCGGTGAGACAATCAGTAATACCGCGGTATTCATCAAGCATATTATCAATATATCCGATGAACTTAACAATGTCGCTAAAGGCGATTTGCGGACAGAAATGGATATTCTTTCGGAAAGCGATGTCATGGGTATGGCACTTAAGAATACGATTGAAAGCCTTAATGATATGTTTACGGAAATTAATGTTTCCGCCGAGCATGTTGCGAAGGACGCGGCGGACGTAGAAGAGAGCGCGAAGCAGATTGCCGACACAACAACGAATATCGCCGAAGGCGCGCAGCAGCTTGCGAAGGGTGCTACCGATCAGGCGGCATCAGTTGAAGAACTATCAAGTTCGATTAGTATTATTGAAGAAAAAACCCAGGAAAATGCCCGTATCGCCGGCGAAGCCAGCGTCCTTGCCGACAATGTTATCAGTAATGCCACCAAGGGCAATCAGCAGATGCAGGAAATGATAGATGCCGTTAAGCAGATTGCGGAAGCAAACCAGTCTATTCAGTCGATTATGAACACCATCGACAGTATCGCTTCCCAGACCAATCTACTGTCACTTAACGCCGCGATTGAAGCGGCGCGCGCAGGGGAGCATGGCCGCGGGTTCGCCGTCGTCGCCGATGAAGTTCGGATCCTTGCGGCTCAGAGTGCGGAAGCGGCACAACAGACCAGTGCGATTATCCAGATTTCGATTGAGAAATCGCAGTTAGGTACACGGATTGTTGATGAAACAGCCGAGAGCTTCAGAGAAATTGTGACAGGGCTAAATGAAAGCAGTAAATTAATCAAGAGTATTGCGAGTGCATCAATGGAGCAAGCGGCGAATATCTCACACGTAAAATCAGGTATTGATCAAGTATCGGATATCGTCGAGCAAAACAGTGCGACCGCTCAGGAAAGCGCCGCGGCATCAGAGGAAAGCGCCGCCGCCGCAACCGAAAGCATCACTTCATCAGAAAGTATGAAGAGCCAGGCGGCAATGTTGCAGAAATTGATTTCGAAATTTAAACTTAAATAAATTGATTGGTTTTGAAACGAATTTTTTGGCAGTAAGCGGAAGAATGAGTTCGACTGCTTACTGCTGATTTTATTTGATGATATGTCGTTTTGAGCGAAGCGAAGATTCTATCTCAATTTTAGATGAGATTCTTTGCTTTGCTCAGAATGGCATAAATGACATTTCAATAACTTAAAGGCATAAGATTCGAATTGGTGGCATATATGGCGAGAAATAAAATAGAAGTTGATGAAAATTTAGACAGTGAATTTAATATAGCCCATATGAAGCGGTTAATCAAATATGTGGGGGCTTATCGCCGTGAGATGATTTTTACTATCTTCATCATGCTTGTTTCCAGTGCTTTAGGAATGCTTACCCCCGTGATTTTTAAGCAAATTATGGATGTTTACATACCGAATAGGGATATTCAGGGAATTATCAACATAAGTATTTTATTTTTGCTGATAAATCTCTTTATCGTCTTTGGGATGCGGATAAAAATCACCCTGTCGTCACGCGTCGGGCAAGGCATCATTCACCGTATCCGCAGTGATATTTTTACCCGCTTGCAAGACCTCCCCTTTTCCTACTATGACGACCGCCCTCATGGGAAGATAATGGTTCGCGTCGTAAATTATGTCAATAGCTTAAGCGATCTTTTGAGTAATGGGATTATTAATACGATTACCGACCTTTGTGCGTTATTCTTTATTATCGGCTTTATGCTTGCTAATGATGTTCGCTTGACCTTGATTTGCTTGATTGGTTTGCCGCTTTTGATATTGGTGGTATTTATAATTAAGCAAAAACAGCGGAAAGCCTGGCAGATTCTTAGTAATAAAACCTCTAACTTGAATGCTTATATTGCTGAGAGCATGAATGGTATCAGGGTAACGCAGAGTTTTATCCGTGAAGAAGAAAATATCCGGATTTTTAATGATTTGTCCTCTAATTATCGTCAGGCATGGATGGACGCGGTGAAGCTGACCTTCTTACTTTGGCCTGCCGCCGATAATATAGCGACATGGACGACGGCGATTATCTATGTGTTGGGAGTTAACTGGATATCGGGCGGTGATGCGCTGACAGCAGGGACGCTGATTTTGTTTACCGCCTATATCGGGCGCTTTTGGGCGCCGATTAATACGCTGGCAGGTTTCTATAATTCATTAGTGACAGCGATGTCATATATGGAAAGAATTTTTGAAACAATTGATGAGCCGGTTACCGTAACGGATGCCGAAGGAGCCATTCCGATGCCGCTTATTAACGGGAAAGTCGAATTTAGGAATGTTGTTTTTTCATATGACGAGAATTTAAGGATTCTGAATGGTGTCGATTTTACGGTAAATCCCGGCGAGACATTTGCTTTGGTCGGACCGACAGGGGCGGGGAAGACGACGATTATCAATTTATTATCGCGGTTTTATAATATCAATTCAGGCGCTATTTTGATTGATGATATTAATATAAATGCGGTGACGATTAAGTCGCTTAGGAAGCAAATGGGTGTTATGTTACAGGACAGCTTCATTTTCTCGGGAACGGTGGCGGATAATATTCGCTATGGGAATTTAGATGCTGACCAAGAAGATATTATCAGGGCGGCGAAAACGGTTTGCGCCCATGATTTCATTTGTGCGATGGAAAACGGTTACGATACGGAGGTAAACGAGCGGGGAACGAGGCTTTCCGCAGGGCAGAGACAATTGATATCCTTCGCTCGCGCTTTGCTTGCCGACCCGAAAATATTAATTCTCGATGAAGCGACCAGCAGTATTGATACCGAGACGGAGTTTTTGTTACAGGAAGCATTGCTTAATTTACTTAAAGGGCGTACCTCGTTCATTATCGCCCACCGTTTATCAACAATCAAAAACGCGGATTGCATTCTCTATGTCGATGGCGGAAAAGTCGCCGAAATGGGTAGCCATGAAACGTTGCTATCGCAAAAAGGCTTATATTATGATTTGTATATGTCACAGTATGAGGCTTAGAGTGTTGCGGCATTATTTTATAAAGCTTACCATCGACAAATTTCCTCTGAAAGTGGCGATTGGCTTGCCGCTTCTAATAAACCCTGTATTTTATCACATGCTTTTAATTCATTAATAAATCAATTGAAATTGCAAACTCTATGTGCATCCGCATTGCACCTGTACCGCTTCTATAATAAATTATTCCTTTGTTTTCCTCCCAAATAATTTTTTCGTAATATCTGGTCCCCCCCTCATAGTCATTAAATATATGAAATATTCGTTTATTTCCATCTTCTTCAACATATTTGTGCCAACCATCTTCATCAGCTACATCACTTGTACCATTATTCGAACATACTATATCACAAGAATTTATAAAATCATTTTTATTAGTATTAATTTTGTCTACAATATTTTGGTTTTCCTCATCAGCATAAATTTTGTCATATGGTAATAAATATCTATATATTTGCTCGTTTGTAATATAAAAATACCCCAACATTCGGTTTTCTAACGGAATTTGATCAAACGGGTCATCATCCTCCATATCGTAGAGATTTAATTCATCTAGCATTAATGTATAAAGCTTACCATCGTCAAATTCTTTTATAAGTTCTATGTTTAATTTAGTTTTTTGCCGAATTTCATTCCCGCTCAACGGAACAAAAAAACCATTGTATTCAATAACTACATTATCATAAATAAAAAAAAATGCGTTCAGATTTGGCTCTATTTCTTCGGTAATCATTTTGTCGATTTCCTCAAAATTTGTATCTTCGACTTTTATTTCTTCAATAGCCGTTTTATCAATTTCAATTTCTTTAATAACGTTATTATCGGTTTTTATTTCATTAACAACTTCATGATTTGTTTCTAAATTTTTACAAGAAGTTATAAAACATAATAGATATATTAAGATTAAAACTATACTTACTTTTTTACTTTTTAAAAATATCATATATTTCACCTGCAATTTATTTATAAGATAAACACCTATTTATTCAAGACAGCTAATTCCGGCTATCACTGTTTTGGGCATCGGTATTGGTCATTTTATATCGTGAAATTGTTACATGCCTTTTGGCCGCATGACAGCAGAGTTTTAAAAATTCTAGATGTTCTTTATATCTGTCAATGCTTTCGCCGTTTATATCGGTCGCCATGCCTTTATAAAATCTCAAGGATATCTTTACCATTTTTTAATTCAGCAATGACGTCATCAAAAGCATATTCAGCTTCGCTATAATGTGTTTCAAGTTCAATCATGAAATCTATCTCATAATTCATTTTACTCATTGTATGCCAGCCTCTCAATAATAAATTTAACAATCTTTGTACATCATATTTAAAATTTAATCCATTTGCCATCTATATATGTTATTGTTAAAGAATCTTTTACATAAGCAATCATATCCTCTTTACCATATATTTCCAGATTAAGTATATACTTAATATTTCCGCCTTGTATCACTTTAACTAATTCTGCGTTACAGACCTCATTAGCAATTTCTTTAATATCTTTAGTTGGAAATATTTCATTAATTGTATCATTTTCTATTTCATATATGTATATAGAACAATATTCTGCTGCTGTATTTGTAAAATAAGTATAAACAATAACTTCATCTTTTCCATCTCCTGTAATATCCATACAATTTATTTCAATAATTTCACAAGGTTGATATATTAAATCTTTGCTAATAATAGTACCGTTTTCAAATACAAAAACTACTTTAGCTCCAAAAAGGTTGTCGCGAACGTCCTCAAAAAAGATTTCTTTTAAGCTATCGGGAATTGCAATGATACTACTTTCTTTTGATTCATTTGTATTGTCAATATTAAGTGCCTTAAGGTTTATAATAATTTCTTGATAATCGGATTCATATTTATCTTCACTAATCTGATTGGATTCAATGTATTCTATTATTAAATAATTGTTTTTTTCCGTTTCATATACTTCATTTGATGGCAAAACTGAGGGTGATGATTCTGTAATATGGTTTTGCATTGGTTTAATAAAGATATATAACAGCAATGCTATAAATAAAGCCGCAATTATTAATCCGAATAAAATCAAAAAAGTTTTTTTGCTTTTTAGCATATACTACCTCTTATTCTAAAAATAATTAATAATTCTCAAGTCATTTCGGTACATGCCACGTTTTTGTTGAAGAGTCATAAATGATAACGGCATCGGAAGTATTTTCTATAGCAGCATCGTTAGCGTTAGAAACCGTTTTCCACTCTTTATAATATACATTTCTTAATGTACCATCACCAATAACAATTGGCAAATTATCGCCTACTTTTTCTGCTCTATACCAAATATTGTTATTACCATACCTTCCGAAAAAGTATATATAATCGCTTATCGTGCTATCGCCCCCAAGCAATACGGCAACGGTAGCGTTTACAATACTTCGATTTGATTGATTGCCAATGCCAACATCAACTGATACATATCCAGAATATGCACCACTTGTCACTACTTCTTTGTATGTATCCGGGAAACTTGAATGATTAACTCTATTCCTAACATTACACGCAACTGCATAGTATGTTTCATAGGATGTTGCTTCTTTTGATAATGCCGCTAAATATTCATAATCTTGCTGTGAAAACAAGCCCGATGCTATTAATGCTCTAATTTCTTCGTCTGTATAATAATATTCTTGTGGAGGTTTGATGGATCCAAGTCCAAATATATTTTCTGCATTCACTATCTTTGACGCTACCATAAATTTACCTTCAAATTCCTTAACAAACGCCTCCGCCGCCGTCTTATGAAATTCACTAATATTTTTCCAACCATCAAGATTTTTTAATCTCGCTATTTCTTCCGGTGTCAATCGACTCATATAAGGTTCTAAATTAAATAACAGCATTGATAAATATCTACTTACATCATTGATTCTTTCACCCTTATACCAAGCCGCATTTTTGGCATCCAAGAAATGACCTATCTGTTTAAGTACATTGTTTTTCTCTCTTTCAAGCATATTATCAAGAGCTTTTCCCAAATCTTCAGATGGTTCTAACTGTAAATCTTTTAAATACTTCTCGAAATTCATTTTAAGGACACTATTTTCAAGCTGTTCATTAATAAACTGATAAAGGGTAGATTTAGCTCCAACGGCATCACCTGTTTTATTAACGATTATTTCTTCAGGATTAACCGAATAAACCGTCTCGGAAAAAGAACTCATCTTTTTCGTAAATGGGGCATCAATTACATCAATTAATTCATCGTGGATATTTTCACAAAAATTTTTTATCCTTGTCCGACCATCTTCAAGTTTGTCAATCGTGGCTTTAGTTAGGGTTGGTTCAAACGCTCCGATGCTATCATCAAACTTGCTATTTATTTTTTTTATCTCCTTAGACGTTTCGTCCATAACGGTAAGGGCGGCGTAAAGATAATCAATAGCCGCTTTTACATTGCTTCCGGCATCATATTGTTTGGCTAAATCTCCCCATTCGGATTCAAATGATTTGATATCTTTGGCCACTTCTTTTCCTCCTGTAATAAACGCTAACTAACTAATTATTTATTCAAGACAGCTAATTCTGGCTATCACTGTTTTGGGCATCGGTGCTGGTCATTTTATATCGTGAAATTGTTACATGCCTTTTGGCCGCCTGACAACAGAGTTTTAAAAATTCCAGATGTTCTTTATATCTGTCAATGCTTTCGCCGTTTATATCAGTCGCCATTCCTTTATAAAAATCTTCAAGGACATCTTTACCATTTTTTAATTCAGCAATGACGTCATCAAGAGCAGATTCAGCTTCGCTATAATGTGTCTCTAGTTCAATCATGAAATCTATCTTATAATTAATTTTATTCATTGTATGCCAGCCTCTCAATAATTAATTTTACAGCGTCACCATAGCTTGTGGGATAAAGTGTATCTTTCCGATAATCATAAATATATAATTGATTGTTAGCCAAAAAACATATCTCGTCAGTTCTGTTTTTTTCGTCTTCTGTTTTAAGCGAAAAAAACTCATTATAACGATATTCTTCTTTTAGTTTTTCCGGAGGTATTTTTATTTCGGTTAATGTCTTTGAACTCTTGGCTTTATTTAAAAAAGTAAATACCTCTAAAAATTGGGTGGTACTTTTCTTAATATCAATTACGGTAAAATCGTAATCATCTTCATCAAGTTGGCTAATCATGACCGCTTTCTCATTATCTAAAATACCGATTGACAGCGATAATATTTGGATATATTTTTTCGCTTTCTTATATTCCATCAGCATTTTAGTTATTAATGCGCCTTTTTCCATAAATTCATCGCGATTTTTTAAAAGCTTCTTTTTTATTAATGAATCCTTGGCAACATTTAATAACTCTTCTGTCATATTAAGCGATGAAAACGATGGCAGAGAATATATATCCTGGCGATCTAAAATATCATTCAAAACATAAATTTCTTTAAGTGTCATTTACCAACTCCCTATCTGTTCAATATTTGTAGAATTTAAGTTAAAGTTCTCTATATCATCTTTTAATTCCCGGCAATATTTTGTTAATTCATCACAAAGCTCTAATTTTGTCCAATAGTCAAGAACTGTATCGTTAATTTCAATACAATGCCGGTGTGAATCGCCCTCCCAGCTTTTTGAATTAAGTTTGCCCTTGATAGTGCCTATCTTGGATTTTGCCAGTAATAAATGTTTATACGCATTATCGAAGTGAGTAATGGCATCATCTATCTCTCCAAGATGTAATTCAGCTATTCCCGAACTTTGTTCTTCCATTGCTAGCTCCTCGTATAATCTAATATTTTTCCATCAGCTTGTTAATGCTCATATGTAAAACCACCACCCGGCCCGTCATACCAGACATCTCTCATTTTATTCCGCGCGTTTTTATATTTATCGGCTAAACTTTTCGCATTGGTGATGCGTAAACTTATGGTGCTTATATCATTATTACATTCTCCAAGGGCTGATTTTATAAGTGTGGTTAATGTGGTCTTGTTGATATCATAAGTATCACAGCAATCCCCGGTGTTATAAGAAAGGTCTAATGAATCATATGAAGTTTTTAAGTTTGATTTTGTGACTTGTATTTTACTGCGAAGGATATTTAAATCAGCTGCTGCTTGATTAAAAAAGATATATTTTTGGTGTTCAATACCTTCTGTATCTGTGTAATATTCGGTTCTCCAAGGCATGGTTTTCCCTTCCCTAAATTTGAAAACTAATTGGTAACTGTTTCTTAATATTAAACACATTTTGACAGAAAATGCAATAGAAAAATCAAATAAATGGGATATTATGGAAATTAAGAATGACAATGAGTTTGAGAAATGACAATAAAAAAAATCGGAGTTTCGTTAGAAACTCCGATTTAAAAAGGGGGGAGGGAGGATAAGTATTGCCTATCAAGCAATAGGTTTATTTGCTTGATAAAATAAGTATTTACCATATTTGGTAAATTATACATGTCTAAATAAATAATTCCGAACCTGCTACTTTTGCGGAATAGTACATGTTACTTTGGTGCCGACCCCTTCGGTGCTGTCTAATTCGACCTTGCCGCCGTGGTGTTCGGCGATGTGCTTGACGATTGATAGTCCCAGCCCTGTCCCCCCTGTCTTTTTGGAACGTGATTTATCGACGCGGTAGAACCGCTCGAAAACGCGGCTCTGACTTTCTTTCGGGATTCCGATGCCGGTGTCGGAGACGGCGATAGAACACCAATTATTATCACATGAGAGCGTTATATTAACTTGTCCGTCTTGCCGATTATATTTAATCCCGTTTTCGAGTAAATTATAAATAAGTTCATCAATCATCCGCTTATTAGCCGATAAAATTATGCTTTCACCTGAAAGCCGAAGCGAAACATTTTTTTCATTCACTTTAAAAGCATCGGCAATATCCGCGGCTAAGGCGGTTAAATCGAATGCTTCGGTTTCATTTTCGGCTTTATCTTCATCGAATTCGGAAAGCTTAATAATATCATTAATGATTGCGACAAGCCCGTCGGTCTGAGTCGAAATCTTCTCCGCGAAATCTTTAATCGTTTCGGGATTTTCCGCCATTCCGTTCATAATCATCTGTGACAGCGCCGAAATGCTTGTCAGGGGAGTTTTAAGCTCATGTGAGACATTGGCGGAAAATTCGCGCCTTTGCTGTTCGGCTTTATATTGTTGGGTTATATCAAAAAACATCACAACGACCCCGCTTATTTTTCCTGTTTCATTGACGGGGCTGAAATGAACGTTATAAATTTTGCCGTCCCGTTCGTAGCGTGTTTCGGTACTTATACCTAATAGGCATTGCTTTAAACCGCTTTGGAAATCTATTTCACGTAAGATATAGAGGATGCTTTTATGTTCGATATCGCCGAATATTTCCTGAATAAATTTGTTGGCGGTTAAGACTACTCCCTGAGAATCAATTAAAATCATCCCCTCGTTCATGTTTTTCAGGATTGCCGCCGTCGTTTCGGTTTGGATTTTAAGTTCGGTGATGCGTTCATTGATTTCGGCTTTTTGGAGGATAATTCGTTTGGCAAGCGGTAAAAGTTCTTCATATTCCGTAAGTTCAGGGTGTTCAAGGTCAAGATGATTGATCGGGTCTGTAATTCTATGGGTCAAGCGGCGGGCGACCAGAAATGCCAAGATAGCGGAGATTAACAAGCAGATTAAAACGATCGGGATAAAACCCGACATTAAGCCCGCTGAGCTTTTGGTGGTCAGCGCGAGGCGTAAAATGCTGTTATCAGGGGTTCTGACAGCATAATAATGTGTCGTTTCGCCCAGAGTTTCGGAAAAGCGCTCACTTTCACCGACTCCGTACCGCAAAGCGTCAATAACTTCGGGGCGGCTTAAGTGATTCTCCATTTCGGCCGGGTCCGCCGAATTATCAAATATTACACGTCCTGTTTCATCGATGATGGAAATCCGAATCGTCCTTAAGCCGTCCATTATTTGTGATGTGAATATTCCCGAGAAAATAATTCCCCCGAAGATAGCAAAAATCAGCACCGTTATTAAAATCAGCATACCCATGTAACGAGTAATTCTTTTTTCCATGAAATTGATATCCTCCAAGTAGATATATTAGTTAGTTCAGGTAGGCAATCCGAATCGATAACCGACATTGCGGACAGTATGGATGTACTTTTTGGCATCCTTAAGCTTTTGTCTTAAAGTCCTGATGTGCATATCAAGAGTACGGCTTTCACCTTCGAAGTCAAAACCCCAAATTGCTTCCATGATTTTATTCCTGCTTAAAACCAACTCCTTATTTAAAACCAGATAATAAAGCAACTCATATTCTTTATAAGTAAGATTTACGACTTCATCAGCAACCGTAACTAAGCGCCGCGAGGTATCGATAAGAATATCTTCGTATTTCAGACAATTATCCGTAACATCGACATTAGCGGCAGTACGGCGCAGAAGAGCCTTCACACGCGAAATTAACTCCATTACGCCAAATGGTTTGGTAACATAATCGTCAGCCCCCATATTAAGCCCTTTGACCTTGTCAAATTCACTGCCTTTCGCAGTCAGCATAATAACAGGCAATTTTTCTGTCTGCCCGGAACTGCGCAGTTTTTCCAAAATACTTAGTCCGTCTTCGCCGGGCAACATAATATCCATCAAAACAAGATCAGGAATTTCTTTTTTGGCGGCAGTCATTAAATCGGCTCCGCTTTCAAAACCATGTGCGGAAAAACCTGCCGATTCTAAAGCATATAAAACGATTTCCCTGATATTTTCATCATCCTCAACCACGTAAATTAATGACATTTGTATTCTCCCAAAGCTGTATAATCAGAGCCTTTATTTATCATGTTTTCCTGTGATTGAGAAAACAACCCAGCCTGCGATATTTACCGCATGGTCGCCGATACGCTCAAAATATTTGGCGACCATCAGTAAATCCATTACTTGTTCCCCGTGTTCACTGTTAGAACTGACAAGTTCAATTAAGTCGCGCCTGACCGTTACAAATAAATCATCAACAACATCATCATATTCAATAACCGCTTTAGCCAGATTCAGATCTTTTTTTACAAAGGCATCAATGCTCTCAGTCACCATTTTTACCGTTGCATCCGCCATTTGCGGGATATGTTCCAGTTTCTTGATATATGGTTTTCCTGCAAGGTATAGGGTAATTTCCGAGATATCGGCGGCTTGATCGCCGATTCTCTCCATATCCGTGACCATTTTAAGAGCCGCTGAAATCAAACGTAAATCTTTCGCGATTGGCTGTTGCTGTAAAAGCAGTTTCAGGCAAAGAGTTTCGATATCCTTTTCCTTCTGATTAATTTCTTCATCAAAATCGATTGCTTGTTTCGCTAGGATGACATCTTGCCTTTCCAAAGCGTCGATAGCTAAAGCGATGGCTTTTTCGATTAAGGCGCCCATTTCAATTAACAAGTTATTAAGCAGTATTAGCTGATTGTCAAATTTATTTCTCATTATCCGAACCTCCCGGTAATATAATCTTCACAACGTTTATCTTTCGGCATTGAAAACAATATTTCCGAATCATTGTATTCGACCATTTCCCCAAGCAGGAAAAAGGCTGTTTTATCAGATATACGCGTCGCTTGCTGCATATTATGCGTAACGATTATGACGGTATAGTCTTTCTTTAACTCTAAAACCAGATCTTCGATTTTCGATGTGGAGATCGGGTCAAGGGCGCTAGTCGGTTCATCCATGAGAAGTACTTCAGGTTCGACCGATAACGCTCTGGCAATACATAAGCGCTGTTGCTGACCGCCTGATAGGGATAAAGCGGATTTTTTCAGCCTGTCTTTGCATTCATCCCATATCGCCGCATTCCGCAGAGACTTCTCGACTATTTCATCAAGGGCATACTTACTTTTGATTCCATGTGTTCGCGGGCCGAAAGCGATATTGTCATAGATGCTCATCGGGAAAGGATTGGGCTTTTGAAAGACCATTCCGACGCGCTTACGAAGAAGATTAACGTCCATATCGCCAAAAATATCTTCATTGTCTAATAAAATATCACCTGTTATTCTACAGCCTTCAATCAAATCATTCATTCTGTTTAAGCTTTTAATCAAAGTTGATTTACCGCAGCCCGACGGACCGATGAAAGCGGTGATTTGGTTGTTTTCAATGTCCATATTTATATTTTGTAATGCTTGGAAATCATTATACCATAAATCCATATTTTTGATTTGATATTTTTTCATAATTATTTAACCCTTTACCTCTTTGCTTTAGTTTTTATGATAATAGGCGATGATTTAATTTTTTACAATCCTTTTAGCCAATAAACCTGACAGCATATTGATAAAAATGACGACGATAAGTAAAATAACCGCTGTTGCATAAGCTTGACCTGTATATAGGCTTTCACCTGCCAGTGAATACATATGAAGTGACAGAGTTCGCCCCGAAGCAAATAACCCATTTGTCATAATGGGGGAATTACCCAAGGTATAGATGAGCGCGGCGGTTTCGCCGACGATTCTGCCGACGGATAGGATTACCCCTGCCAGTATGCCGGGACCGGCGGCAGGAAGAACGATCTTGAAAACTGTTCTAAGCCGCCCTGCCCCGAGCCCAAACGAACCCTCGCGATAGCTGTCAGGAACTGATTTCAGGCTTTCTTCGGTACTTCTTATAACAAGGGGTAAAATCATAATCGCTAATGTACAGCTTCCCGCTAACAGTGATTTCCCCCATCCCAGCCAGACGACGAAGAATATTGAGCCGAAAATTCCGTAGATGATCGAGGGGATTCCTGCCAGGGTTTCGGTCATCATCCGGACTAATTTTACGAAACGGCTTCCGCGCTTGGCGTATTCAACGAGGTATATGGCGGCAAAGACTCCCAGCGGTACTGCTATCAGCAGTGACAATGCCACAACGAGGACTGTTGTTATTAAAGCGGGGAGAAGGGAAACATTTTTGCTGTTATATGTTAATTCGAACAAGGAAGGTTTGACATAAGGAAGGCCTTTTACCAAAATATGCCCGATTAAGAATAACAAAATGGCGAAGGTTATGACGGCGAATAACCATGTCAGCCCGCATAACAGTAAATCAAGTTTTTTTCTGCGTTTAAATTTATTTAGTATTTTCGTCATTG
Source organism: Lachnospiraceae bacterium (assembly GCA_009787745.1). GTDB lineage: Bacteria > Bacillota > Clostridia > Lachnospirales > Lachnospiraceae > UBA935. The sequence continues at coordinate 304 of WQST01000020.1, read as the reverse complement.
CCCGTCCCTCTTTTTAAGAACTGAAAACAGGAGATTGATAATCAGGATAAAAATAAACAGTACCACACCTGTCGCAATCAGTGCTTCTCTATGTAACCCCTCGGCATAACCCATTTCCAAAACGACATTGGCTGTCAGGGTGCGGACGCCTTTCAAAAATTCGGTTGGTACACGCAGTACAGCCTGATTTCCCGCAACCATCTTGACGGCCATCGTTTCCCCGATGGCCCGCCCCACTCCTAAGACGACTGCCGCCATAATACCTGATTTTGCGGCAGGCAGAATCACACCGAACATTGCCCGC
>WQST01000019.1 GCA_009787745.1 Lachnospiraceae bacterium | reverse complement strand
GAGCATGGCTTTGAAGCTTGGGTACAGAAGGACTTCCAAGCTTGAGTGGATGGCGGGGTCGCGTTGCTTTATGATGATTATTTCTTCTTTTATACGGGCGAAGAGGGGCATGGTACTAATCCTTATTTTTGGGGCAACCGCCGCAGGTAGCACAGGGTGACGAAGGGGTTACATCTTCGGCACTTAAGTTGACCGGCGCAGTCAATAGAGTGATTGCTTGCGCGGAAATACCTTCGCCGTTTCCTGTGAAGCCTAAACCTTCTTCGGTGGTTGCTTTGATATTTATTTGTGAGATTTCGATTTTAAGGGTTGCGGCGATATTAGAGCGCATAGTGTCAATATATGGACGCATTTGGGGAGCCTGCGCAATAATTGTGGCGTCAATATTTTCGATGAAAAAAAGGTTATCTTCTAGGATTTCAGCGACTTTTTCCAAAAGTCTCAGAGAGGATATGCCTTTATATGCGGGGTCGTTATCAGGAAAATGAGTGCCGATATCGCCGAGCGCGGCGGCGCCTAATAATGAATCCATAATGGCATGGGTCAGGACATCAGCATCTGAATGACCAAGCAGGCCCTTCGCAAAAGGAATTTTAACGCCGCCGATAATTAAATCACGGTCTGAAACCAATTTATGAACATCATAACCCATTCCGATACGCATTTTCACCTCAATTTGTCGATTATAAAACACTTTAACAGTAACCCTAACATTATAACCGAAGGTTGGTAAAAATACAATATGTGAACAGCAACATGCTCTTATACATATTATATAATATATTATTTACTGTGTGAGTATTGCAAGTAATTTGGTTAGTGCAAAGTTATCGTGAGGAAAAAATGAAAAAAATCTTAATCGCCGGAGTCTCTGAGTATACTAAACGATATGAAAAGGCTTTCACATCATTAAAAGCTCATCCTATTACATCATTGCATGTGCCTGACCCCGATGATTATGACGTTTTGGTATTACCGGGCGGCGATGATATTGATCCGATTTTGTTTCGGCAGTTAAATGAAGGTTCGAGAAATATTGACCCTCATTTAGATCGGTTGCAATTACAGATTTTAAAAGCATTTATCCAACACCGAAAGCCTATTTTGGGTATTTGTAAAGGAATGCAATTAATTAATGTATATTTCGGCGGCGATATTATCCAGCATTTGTCTTGCTGTCATGCACATGAATACCTTACCGATCCGGGTGAAGATCAAGCACATATTACACGCGCTCACGACGACTCTGTTCTGGCGAAGTTATATGGGAAAACATTCCATGTCAACAGCGCTCATCATCAGGGTTGCGGGATGCCCGGAAGAAAAATTGTTTATACGCAATTCGCCGAAGACGGGGTGGTGGAAGCATTAAGTCATAATGCGCTGCCTATAATAGGAGTACAATGGCATCCTGAACGAATGTGCTTCCCGCCGGCGGATGATGTTTTAGTGGATGGGATTTTGTTGCTTACTTATTTTTTATGTTTGTAATATTAATGTTTTGAACAAGATAAGGTTTATGGAATTTGCCATTGTAACAATTACCAATATATGGTAATATTCATTTTTGAGAATCCCTTAAATTTAAAGGCAGGATTAAAAATGAATAAAAAAATATTTTACTTTTCAATAGTATTTATCTTGATAGCATCTTTAACAGTTTGTAATAAAAAAAGCGCGGAAGAAGATAAAAAAATCTATTTCAGTTCGGAAGAAACGGCATCCCGAATTAAGTTGCGTTCAATTTTATCATTTGCAGAAACCGACACGGAATTAATTTTGGTAGGACTTTCTGAGTTGGGAAACGATGTCAAAGTCGTTACTTTTGATTTGAGTGGGATTCTCAAAAACGAGTTCAAAATAAAGCATACAGATGAAAAAAGTACCATTGCCGCTTATGTAAATGATGATGCAATCCGGATACTAAGCAGAACCTTTATAACTAACGAACTAACCTTAAGTTCATATGACCACACCGGAAATCATTTAAAGGACATTGTACCTGATGTAAAGGACGATTTCTTTGAGGGCGCAAATCTGATTGTTGACGATAATGGATATATATTTATCGGCTTAGGGGTAATGTCACTTAATTCACAAAGTTTTTACGGTGTATTTGACGAAAGCGGGAAGCCGGTTTTTGATATATCAAACGATAACCAATATAAAACTACCGCTATGATAAGACTTCCAAGTGATAAGATTGCTGTTTTGCAAAGTAAGCAAGGTTCCGTTAACAGTATCCCGGTTTTCCGAACTGTGAATGTCAAAGATATGAAATATGATGAAGAGTTTGAAATTGAATCCTACGATGACACAAAGCGTTGGTCTGTTTTCTTTTTGCGCGGTGCTTTGGAATATGATATTCTTCGCGTTGAGGACGACAAGGTATCCGGCCTTAACCTGAAAGCGGGGACGAGTGAGCTGTTAGCCGAAATCAACGCAAATTCTTCACCGTACATATTATTTTCTAATGACAGCATCTTTGCCCTTGAAATGTCAGATCAGCAAAATGTTAATCTGATAAAATATATGAAAACTAATATACCTCCCGATACTGATAAAAAAACCTTGGTTCTTGCCACACCGGAAGAGACAGATTTTATTAAGGAAACAGTTTTTAATTTTAATAAGGAAAGTTCTGAGTACCGTATTGAGGTAAAGTCATACCTGAATAGTGATACGGTTAATTATGATGATGCTTTAAACGCTTTTAATATTGATTTGATTTCGGGAAAGTCCGCCGACATTTTTCATCTTGATTCCGTTATGCCAATCAGTAACTATATTCAAAAAGGGTTATTTGCTGACCTTTATGAGTATATCGATCGGGATAACGAAATAAGCCGGAATAACTATGTTGAGAATCTGCTTAAAATATTAGAAACGGACGGTCGTCTGTACACGATATCAAGTTTGTTCTATATCCAAACCTTAGTGGGGAAAGCCGCTGATGTTGGAATTCAGATGGGCTGGACATGGGAAGAATTTGAGGAGTATGTCGCGCAAAAGCCGGCAGATGCAATTCCTATTTCCGCTAACTTAGAATTTTTCTTAAGTACTTTGATTTTTGATTATATCGACAAAGAAAACGGAACATGTAATTTTGAAACCCCGGAATTTTATGCACTTTTAAGAAGCATGGATAAATACCGCCCGGTAAATATGGATCTTAGTAACGACCATGAATTTGCTGATGATTACTCGGAAGGCAGGCGACTTCTGATGCCTTATATACTATTTGGTTTTGGTCATGATAGTATCACAACATTGCAGGATTATTATTTCAATGCCGAAATTACTTTCAAAGGTTTTCCGGTAAAGGACGGGTCTTTTGGTTCAACCGTCACCTTTCTTAACCGCTTCGCAATTTCCGCGCTTTCGGAAGAAAAGGAGGGGGCGTTTCAATATATTAAGCACCTCTTGATGAATAATGAATACTTAAAATCCAATACGGGTGCGAACTATGAAAGAGGTTTCCCCATCACCATCAAAGCACTCAGAAAACATGCGGACATCTTCCGTTATACTGAGAGAGAAATGGCGAGGACTGTAAATGGCGTAACTACACAAATAAGTAAGCCAACTGATAATGATATTCAAAAAATCATGGCGCTGATTGAGTCCGTAAGCCAAGAAAGTTCGCATGAATACGGCGAAATCATCAATATAATCATTTCCGAATCTGAGAAATATTTTTCCGGCATCCAAACTGCCGAGGCGGTCGCGGCTATCATCCAAAACCGCGTTAGCCTATATTTGAGTGAAAGCGCAGAATAGCTTATTCTCTTTCTTGCTTTTCTATAAAATTAAGTTATAATTAATTATAACAATTATTAAGTGCATCGCTTCCGAATATGGAAGCGATGCATCGTTCAAGCGAGATGGAGCATTATGTATCATATCATTGTCAATCCCGCGGCTAAATCCGGGCGGGGACGCAAATTATGGTTTCGTATCGAAAGCGAGTTAATTAAGCGAAAAGTTCCTTATGAAGTATATTTTTCCAAACAAGCGGGATTTGTCATTAAACATGTAAAAGAACTGACACAGAACTATAATAAGGAAAATCATCCGGAACCGCTTAAGCTGATAATTCTGGGCGGCGATGGCACGATAAATGAAACATTACAAGGAATCGATGATTTTTCCCGTGTCGAAATAGGTTACATACCGACAGGATCAAGCAATGATATGGCGAGAGACCTGAAACTGCCAAAGGATTCTTTGGAAATTCTTAATACGATCATTTCCGGGAAAACCCGTCACGTGATGGATATCGGTGCTGTTTCATTTAATGACGGGCGCGCTCCCAGATACTTTGCCGTCAGTTCAGGCATGGGGTTTGATGCGGCTGTTTGTGTTGATGTTTTTACATCCAAGCTAAAGAAAGCTTTGAATAAAGTCGGGCTTGGAAAACTCATCTATCTGGCAATCGCCTTGAAGCAAATTATAACGGCGAAAAAAGTTAGTGCTAATATCTATTTAGATAATAATGAAGAGCCGATTCATTATCAGAAATTCTTATTTGCCGCCGGAATGGTTCATAAATATGAAGGCGGTGGTTTTAAATTTTGCCCTGATGCCGATCATACGGACGGTCTTTTGGATATTTGTGTCGTTGGCAACCTGCCGAAAGTGATTATTCCTTTTGCGTTACCGGCATCTTTTGCGGGAAAACATTTCATTTTTCCCGGTGTTGATTCTTATCGCTGTAAGACCATGCGGATTGAGGTTTCGAAACCGTTATGGATTCACACCGACGGCGAAATCGAAGCGCCGACCAAGAAGGTAGAAATGACTTGTTATCAGCAAAAATTACACATGTTATGTTAACCATTCTCTTAAAAAATTATCGAGGTGCTGATAAACAGTTCGCCCCGGCCTATGGTTTACGATTACTTTCAAGCAATATGCCGATGCGGAACCCTCGCGGAGGGGACGAACTTCGCGGCGGGAATTGTGTATGTTTCTTGGTCGTCGAAAAATATGTGTGCGCCGAATGCTTTGAGAACATCTTTTTTCGCCAGACCGCCTAAGAAGAAGGCTTCGTCAATTCTTACATTCCATGCCCTGAGAGTGCGGATAACGCGCTCGTGTGCAGGGGCGCAGCGGGCGGTTACTAATGCCGTGCGAATCGGGACTTGATCAGGCGGAAATTCTTTTTGTAAATCAGAAATAATCTTCAGGAATTTCGCAAACGGCCCTGCCGAAAGCGGGTTAAGGGCATTGCGAAATTCGTTTTCTTCGAAGGCCTTAAGACCATCAGCGCGGAAAATTGCTTCGGAATCGCCTGAAAACAAAACCGCATCACCGTCAAAAGCAATTTTAATCTTCGACTCGTCAATTCGGCTGTAATCGTTGTCGCTATTGCAATAAATCATTCCTGCGGCAATCCCTGCATCGACAGCCGATTGAACATCTTCTTCGTCAGCCGATAAAAATAAATCTGTCTTAAATGCTTCTAAATAAGGAGCAAGTGACGCACCGCTGGCCAAGACGGCACGTGAAATATTAAGACCATAGTGCGCAATCGTATTAAAGACTCTCAGCGAAGTATCAGGACTATTCTGAGACATAATGATAACTTCAACGCGCTCTTCCTGACCTGATAAATTATTAAGATTAAGCAATGCCTTGATAAGGGCAAAACCCGGACCGGGCGGGAGGACTTCTTCTTCATGCTCAATCTGGTAGCGGCAATATGCTTCGACCCCTTCGGTCTTAAAAATCTCATTCTCTTTCGTTAGATTAAAAAGTGCGCGTGACGACACTCCAACGACTAAACGGCTTTTCAAATTCATCGGCATAATGTACCTCCGCATTTCGTTAATAGACTTCGTTAATATATCTCATTAACGGTTAATCTCAAATTTCTTCATTGTCGTTAAACAATGACGTAACTCCATATAACGCTTCTCTATTTCCCCGGCGGCGATTTCCAGTTCGAGGGATGCTGCGATAGTATTAATCATTTCATCGGTAATTCGGGAATGAAGGGCGGTTAATATCGAATAACGCTTTTCATAGGTTTCGGCATTTAAAAATTCAAGGAGCAACGGGTCAATTGCGGATAAGTCAAACTCATCATTTAATTCTGCTTCTTCTTTCGTTTCCGTTTCTTCTTTTGTTTCTTCCTTCGACTCTACCGTAACTGTACCTGCCGGCATAGCTTTAATATCTGCGGTCTTAGTCTCCGTAGGGTGAAATAATGAAAAGCGATATTTACCCGTCCCAATCTCTTCTATGAAACTGACAAGCGGACGGGCATAAACCTTATATTCGCCATATAATGCCTGATAAATAACTAACTCTTCACTTGTCTCACTATGTCTGGCTATCGTAATAATCTGATATAGCTCACCCTTAAAATGCCGATATATTTCCTGTGCTTGCGGCCTGCCCATCGCTATCCTCCTACCGATATTATCATTGTAACAGAACTAATGTTCGGTGTCAAGCATTGAATCCACTATATTTAATAATTATTAATTCAATACTCATCCGATCATTCAAATTCCCTGTTTTTACGGCTTCTTCCATGTTAATACAATTATTAACGGCTTCTTTTAAATCCGCGGTTTTGAACTTTTCCGCCGCTTGCGCATATTTTCCCACGACGAACCCGGGCAGGCTTACTTTTAAGCCGATACTTTTATTGTCAAAGCCTCTGCTTTTTAATTCCTTTACCTGCATTAGTAAGTTAAATTGTCTGGCAAGCAAAAAAAGAATCCTCATCGGCGGTTCTTTAAGCGTCAGTAAATCATGGTAAAGTTTTAGTGCTTGCTTCTGCTTTCTCTCTGCCACCGCCGAAACCATATCAAAAATTTGATTATTTATATGCGTAGTACATATCGCGTCAATATCCGTTTCCGTAATAACATCACGATCCAAGCAATAAGAAACTAACTTTTCCATTTCCGAATGAATCTTCTCCATATCTGTTCCGACTTTGTCAAGCAGATAAATAGCGGTTCGCTCCGTTATCTTCTTATTCTCTTTTTTGAGAATCGTCCCAATCCATCGTTTCAGCATATCTTCGTTCTGTATCGGAAACTCCACCGCACTTCCCAAACTTGAGACGAACTTAAACATTTTACTCCGCTTATCGATTTCCGCTTCAACAAAAAGCAGGGAAGTACTCTCCGATACGGACTTAAGATATGCAAACAGCTTTTCATCCGCCGTTTTAAAAAAACCGCTGTTTTCCCAAATAATGACGCGCCGTTCCGCAAAAAAAGGCAGTGTCTCAGCAATATCTATAAAAGAATTGACACTAGTGTCATTTCCTTCATAGTAATGATAATTCATATTATCATCATCGCTAATCATTGCCTGTTTATAACGTTTCATATATTGGCGCCGAAGATATGATTCCGTTCCATAAAACAAATAAATCTGCTTCAAGTTCCCCGCCTTTAAGTCTTCATTAAACGCAATCAAAAGAACCAACCTCCTTCTTCAAAAACCATAAGAATGATCTCCTTGCTTGCCAATACCCGCGAGAATTTGTGCTACGCACAAATTCGCCGTATGAAAAGTCGCGCTCCTGCGCGACTAGTTATTCTTAATCGGCGTCCTATGCCGATTTAGAATAACTTTTCATACTCACCACTCCTCGTATGGCGGCGGCTCAGGCGGTTGCGCGGCGGCTATCGCTGCCGCAATCGCCATTTGTTGAGCGGCACTCATTTCACCTCGCTGTTGTTCAATAATAAACGCCGAGTCAGGACTCATAAAGAACTCCCAGTTATGCGGACAGGAAACCAAATCCGCCTGCGGTATATGATAGATGGTAATAGTCCCGTCGTCATTCATAACCTCTTCCGTGACAAAACCATCACCGATATTANCCGCCGCTGACCCCGAACCCGCACGTAATGACTGATCCTCAGGCGGCAGTAAATCAAGCACACCGGGAACCTGGAACGGACAAGCCTCACAAGCAGGAAGCGCCGAATATTCGCAAACACTGCCGCGGTAATGAGCATTACAAAAATCGGTCGGAATCGTTCCTTCGGCGAAATATTCTGTCCGTAAAGTTCCTTTCAGTTCGCATAACCCGGGCAGAGGTAACTTTCCTGAACTTGAGCAAATCACCGCTGTCTTAATATCCTCAGGTATATAAAATGCTTTGTTCGGAAGATCCTTATGAACCTGTTCCATAACCAGACGCCATAAATTTCTTGACAGACGTTTTTCCGCATCAGTTTTCATATCAATATTATTATCATACCCTGTCCACACCGTTGCGGTAAAATATGGTGTATATCCTGCGAACCAAACATCATTATAACCTGTCGTTGAACCTGTTTTACCCGCTATTGTCATATCAGGAAAACGAGCCGCACCTCCTGTTCCGATATTAACTGCATCAATCATAGCACTAGTCAATAAAAAGGCAGTCGATTCCTTTAAAACCTGACGTGACTCAGGCTCACTGTTGTCCAGCAAAACTTTACCGTCATAATCATAAATTTTCGTATATAAGCCGGGTTTGATATAAGTACCTTTATTAGCTATCGATGCATAAGCCGCATTCATTTCCAGATTAGTAACCCCGATCGTTATCCCCCCCAGAGCCAGAGATTGGACGACGTCAGATCTGGTTTCGGTTCTGCCTGTTGATGCGTTATATACCTCCATGCGGTCAACCAGGGTCGTAAAACCAAATTTTTGCAGATAATCAAAACCAAGCTGCGGAGTGATTTGGGTTAATGTTTTCACCGTAACAATATTCATCGATTGTTCAATCGCCACGCGGTATGAAGCAATCCCGTGGTAATCACGCCCCCACCAGTTACCGACAGGGCGGCCGTCAGCATAATTAAAGGGAGCATCGTTTTGAACCGAAGCTAAAGTCATCCCTGCCGAATCCAAAGCGGGGGCAAAAGCGGCTAAAACCTTAAAGCATGAACCGGGTTGCCTTTTCGTGGAAACGGCACGATTAAGAGTACGGCTGGCGGTTTTGGGGCCGCGGCCGCCGACCATTGCCAGAACCTGACCTGTTTCCTGATTCTGAATTGTGATAGATACTTGCGGCTGAGGTGTCAGGCTAATCTTTTCGCCAATTATCTCGTCTCCTTCTTCCATAATATCTTCCTTATAGATTTCAATGGCATCGTATGCATCATCCTGAGAAGAGTAAAGGAGATTGAAACTGCGGTCAAATTGCATGAAATATGTTCTGTACATTTCCGTACTATGATTTTCCCGATCGCCATTTTCTTTTTCGATTGAAAGTTCATAATTCAATAACCATTTGGTATTGCTCGGGTAGTTTTCTTCATTCAAAAAGACCTCGTCGCAAATCTTCTGAATATGCGGGTCTAATGTCGTTTGAATCTTAAGGCCGCCTGAATATAAAAGGTAGAAAGCTGCCGATTCACTATATCCTGCCGCTAACAAATCATGCATGACCTCATCAATCAGGGCGTCAACGAAATATGAATTAGTCGATTTCGCGTCAACCTGCGCATCAATAATTTGGATTCGCGAGTAAACATCGTCTTCTAACGCTTCCTCATATTCGCTTTGGGTGATGTAATTATCCTCCAGCATATTACTAAGAACTTTCCGCCGCCTAGCATCATTCCTTTCCGGGTGGCTAATCGGATTAAGCCGGGTCGGGTTCTGGGTGATGGAAGCGATAACGGCGCATTCGGAAAGATTCAAATCCTTAACCGATTTGTTGAAATACCGTAGTGAAGCCGCCTGAACACCAAGCGTATTCTGCCCTAAGTTGATGCTATTCATGTAATTAACCAAAATCTTATCTTTCGAAACCATCTTTTCCAGCTCCAAAGCCAGATACTGTTCCTGAATTTTGCGTTTCGCTTTCTCTGCTAATGATGTCTCGGAAGTCCAACTCGTAAAAACAGTATTCTTAAGAAGCTGCTGCGTAATCGTACTGGCACCTTCGGAAAAATTAAAACCATCGCTCAAACCAACATACCCCGCACGAATAATACCTTTTATATCAATACCGTTATGTTCGTAAAAACGTGCATCTTCAATCGCAACGAAAGCATCGGCAAGATACTGGGGAATCATATCCTTGCCAACGGGGATTCGGTTAGAGTTAGTCGCGACGAGTTTATTGATCTCATTTCCTTCGCGGTCATAGACGAAAGTCGAATATCCCGTCGGAACGACACTAATGTCACTTATATCGGGGGATGTATCAATTATCCCCTTAAAAATACCGAACCCTGCACCGGCGGCAATAACTACAAGCGATATGATTGCGATTAATGAGAGGTTAAAGAAAGCTAAAATCAGCTTCTTTCCCCATTTCTTGCCTGTGGCTTGCATCGCTTTTTGCTTCGAGCGGACACCTCTTTTACCATAATTCATGAATCGGAAAAACTCCTTAAATAATTTGCTGAAAAATATATTTCTTTTAATCATATAATGATAGCATAATATTTTCCATTTTTCAATACTTTTTAGAAAAATAACGAACGTTTGTTCTTTCAATGCAATAGCATCTCTTACAATTATTGGCAATAGATTAACATCTTATGCCAATAAAATCTAGTCTTTAAGTTGACAATCTTAGTTCAATACGATAAATTAAAGAGAGCAATACATAATAATTCTACGAAAGGCGGTGGTTTTGTGAAGCATAGTTTAAGTACTGTTTCTGACGTTCCTCTCCCGTGTAAAAGCCCGAAATCTTGCAAAACTTCCATATTAGAGGAGGATTATTATGAACGATTCAAAAACCTTAGAGTATATCAAAGAGTTGCTTGCAACTAATCAGTATACCAAACTCCGTCAACACCTAAGTGATCTCAATATCGCCGATATCGCCCAAATGATGGGCGAACTGTCAGAAGAAAATCAGCTGAGAATTTTTCGCATTTTATCCAAAAATCTGGCGGCTGATGTTTTTTCCTATCTGGAAGTTTCCGACCAGCAATATATCATCAGCTCCATCACCGAGCGAGAAGCCGCCAATATTATCAATAACCTGATGACTGACGACGCCGTTGACTTCCTTGAAGAGATGCCCGCCAATATGGTAAAACGTCTCCTCAAAAATGCCAATGCCGAGACAAGGCGCGATATTAACCATCTGCTTCAATATCCCGAAGACTCCGCGGGCAGTATCATGACAGTCGAGTTCGTTGACCTGAAAGAGGATATGACCGTCGCTGACGCCGTTACCAGAATCCGCAAAATCGCGGTTGATTCGGAAACCAGTTATGTTTGCTATGTCGTTGATATCAGGCGGACTTTAATCGGCGCCGTAACGCTTCATCGTTTAATGATCAATCCCGATGATGTTATTATCCGTGACATCATGGATGATAATATTATTTATTTGCACACATTGATGGATCAGGAAGAAGTCGCGCAGAAATTCTCTAAATATGACTTCATTGCGATGCCTGTCGTGGATTGCGAAAATCGGCTTGTCGGCATTATTACCGTCGATGACGTCGTTGATATCATGCAGGACGAAACAACCGAAGATATCGAAAAAATGGCGGCTATTTTGCCGACGGATAAGCCTTATTTCAAAACAAGTGTCTTTGAGACATGGAAAAGCCGGATGCCGTGGCTTTTGCTTTTGATGATATCCTCAACATTTACACAGCAAATCATCCAATCATATGAGGCCGCCCTCAGTATGGTTCCGATCTTGATGGGTTTCGTGCCGATGCTCATGGGTACGGGCGGAAATGCGGGGGGGCAGTCAAGTGTTACCGTCATCCGCGGACTCTCACTCAGAGAAATCGAATTCAAGAATATCTTCGGGGTTTGGCGCAAAGAAATTTCTGTTGCGGTTACATGCGGTATTACACTGGCAATAACATATTTCATTAAGCTAATGATTTTTGACCGTATCGATATGACTGTTGCATTAGTCATCTGCCTAACCTTAGTCGTGACCGTCACTTTAGCCAAAGCAATCGGTTGCAGCTTACCGATCCTGACGAAAATGATTGGCTTAGATCCTGCCGTTATGGCAAGCCCCTTAGTCACAACAATCGTTGACGCGTTGTCATTATTAGTTTATTTTTCATTCGCACAGAGATTGCTTCAATTATAAAACTTGAATTTCCAATAAAAAAGACGTATAATAAAACTAGTCTGCCAAATTCAAAAAAGAGCCGACAGTAAATCATCGGCTCTTTTATAATACTGCTTCAATATTATCTAATTAAAACGGGTTCTCTGTCCGGTACCTGACATCAGCAGGTTGATTATAACCGATTTCACAAGGGCAAACACCGATATACTTAAACACCTCATAAAGCGCCTTGCCAAAATGACCGAAAGCGACGGCGCCGTGATGAGGATAATTGCCCTCAATCAGGACATGGCGATAGAAACGTCCCATCTCTTTAATCGCAAACACCCCGATACCACCGAACGAACGGGTCGCCACCGGGAGAACTTCGCCATGAGCAATGTACGCGCGCAGAATATTATCAGCGGTTGATTGTAAGCGGAAGAAAGTGATTTCACCGGGCATGATATCCCCTTCCAGAGTCCCTTGCGTAACTTCTTCAGGCAAATTCCTTGCCATAATCATTTGATACTTCATACTGCAAGCCGCTAACTTTTTGGCATTGGTATTTCCGCAGTGGAAGCCCATAAAAGTATCATTCAGGCTATAAGCAAATTTTCCTTTGACCGACTCGGCATACATATCTTCGGGAACAGTATTGTTGATATCAAGCAATGTAACAATATCACCGCTGACTGCCGTTCCGATAAACTCACTTAAAGCACCATAAATATCGACTTCACACGAAACAGGAATACCCATTCCCGTTAAACGGCTGTTAACATAACAAGGTACGAAACCGAACTGCGTCTGGAAAGCAGGCCAGCATTTTCCGGCAATCGCGACATATTTACGATAACCGCGGTTAGCTTCAATCCAATCAAGAAGGGTCAGTTCGTATTGGGCAAGTTTCGGCAGAATCGTCGGTTTCATATTGCCTTCACCAAGTTCTTCTTCCATCTCTTTAACTTTCGCAGGAATCCGCGGGTCGTTGTCAAGTTTATGATAAGCTTCGAATAAATCAAGTTCCGAATTTTCCTGAACTTCCACGCCGAGATTATAAAGTTGCTTAATCGGCGCATTACATGCTAAGAAGTTGTGCGGGCGCGGGCCGAAGGTAATAATTTTTAGGTTTTTGAGCCCAACGATCGCGCGGGCAATCGGCACGAATTCATTGATCATATCGGCACAATTTTCGGCGGTTCCGACAGGATATTCGGGTATGTAAGCGCGGATATTGCGAAGTTTCAGATTATAACTGGCATTTAACATACCGCAGTAAGCATCACCGCGTCCGCCAACTAAGTCTTCCTGTGATTCTTCGGCGGCGGCGACGAACATCGCGGGGCCGTCGAAATGTTTCGCTAAAAGGGTCTCGGAAATTTCCGGTCCAAAGTTACCAAGATAAACACAGATCGCTTCACATCCGGCTTTCTTGACATCTTCTAACGCTTCCACCATATGAATTTCGCTCTCAACGATACAAACAGGACATTCGTAAATGTCGGCTTTATCATATTTAGCCTCATATGCTTTGATTAGTGCTTTTCTTCTGTTAACGGAAAGCGACTCGGGGAAACAGTCGCGGCTGACAGCCACGATGCCGATTTTAACTTGGGGTAAATTGTTCATTAAAGCCTCCTTAAATTTGAAATGAATTATTTTATAGTATATGTTTAACCTTTTAAAATATCAAAAACAGGTTTGAGTGCGGGGTAAACACTCTTAAACTGTTGATATCGGTCTTCATACTTAGCAACGAGTTCCGGTTCGGGATTTATCGTTTCCTTAACTTTTACGATTTGCATNCCTGCCGCGACGACATCGGGATATTCACCGCACGCAACTGCCGCCAGCATCGCGCCGCCTAACGCGGGGCCTTCTTCGTTTTCCAGGACATCTACTTTTATGTTCATAATATTAGCAATCATCCGCCGCCACAGTTCACTTTTCGCGCCGCCGCCGCAGACCTTCGTTCTTTTGATATTGACGCCTAACGATTTCGCCACTTCAAACGAATCACGAAGACCAAAGATAACCCCTTCCAAAACCGCCTGGTTCATATCAGTCTTGGCCGTATCCATCGTCATTCCGATAAAAACCCCGCGCGCATCAGGATTATTATGAGGCGACCGCTCGCCCATCAGATAAGGGAGGAAAAAGACGCGGTTATCACCTAATGCCGTAATCTCTTTTTCTTCCTTATAATAATCGGTCGTTCCGATGATATCCTCAATCCACCATTTATTTGCCGAAGCGGCACTGAGCATACAGCCCATCAAGTGATATTCACCATCCGCATGGGCAAAAGCGTGAAGGGCGTTGTATTTGTCAACCCCGAACTCCTTCGACGAAATGAAAATCGTTCCACTGGTACCAAGAGAAATATTGCACATTCCGTCGCCGACAGTTCCCGTACCGACCGCCGCGGCGGCATTATCACCTGCTCCTGCGGCAATTTTTACGGTTTCTAAAATCCCCAGTTCGGATGCCACCGTACTTGTGACAGTACCCGTAACTTCATAGCTTTCATAAAGCTTCGGTAACATATCGACGGTTATTCCGCAGATGTCACACATTTGGGTTGACCACTGACGATTTTTGACATCCAACAAAAGCATTCCCGAAGCATCCGACATATCCGTGGAAAAAACTCCTGTTAAACGATACGCAAGATAGTCTTTCGGCAGCATTATTTTTCTGATCCGTTTAAAATTATCGGGTTCGTTATTTTTGACCCACAAAATCTTCGGTGCGGTAAATCCTGCAAAAGCAATGTTCGCAGTATACTCGGAAAGCTTCTCCCTGCCGATTTCCAGATTCAAATAATCACATTCCGCCGTCGTCCGTCCGTCATTCCACAGAATCGCGGGACGAATGACTTCATCATTTTCGTCTAAAATGACAAGACCGTGCATTTGACCGCCGAAGCTGATTCCTGCGACCTGTGACCTGTCCACATTTTTGAGTAATTCTTTGATTCCGGCAATACTTTGATCGTACCAATCGGTAGGATTTTGCTCCGACCAGCCGGGTTTGGGAAAATAAAGCGAATATTCTTTTGAAACAACATTTTGAATCTCACCGTCACCGTCCATAAGCAGTAGTTTAACGGCGCTGGTACCTAAATCAATACCGATGTAAAACATGATTTTTCCTCGCTTTCAATGTTTTGATATAATGACGCTAGTTTGCCAGGCAAGCCAATTGAATAGCTCCTAAAATACCCTGATCATCGCCCAAACCGGGCGGAACAATATACTCTTCCGCGGGCGGTAACGGAATATAGTTATTAAGGAGTTCGTATGTTTTCTCCCTAATCATAGGATACAAACTGCTCTGTTTCATTACCCCGCCGCCAAGAATGATTCGCTTCGGCGATAAGATTAATATGTAATTAGTCAATGCCTGAGCCAGATAATGCGCTTCAAGCTCCCAAACGTTATGATTACCGGCAAGGTTCTCGGGGCGCTCACCCCACCGTGCTTCAATCGCCGGGCCTGAGGCTAAACCCTCCAGGCAACTATAAGGAGTGCGATGATAAGAACAGATGCCTGTATAATTGTCGTCTTTCTCCCGCTCGATTAACATATGCCCTGCTTCGGGGTGAAGCATCCCGTGATGTAATTGGTTTTTTGTGATGATACCGACACCGACGCCTGTTCCGACAGTGATATAAATACTTGAATCGACATCTTTGGCCGCCCCAAAAGTGGCTTCACCCAAACATGCGGCATTTACATCCGTATCGAAACCAATCGGCAACCGATGCCCGTCCGGGGTTTTTATCGCCCGCTTAAAATAACCGACGATATCAAACCCTTGCCAAAAAACCTTCGGCGTTGTCATGATATGCCCATATGAAGGCGAACTTGTCTCCAAATTAATCGGCCCGAAACAACCAATCCCCAGAGCATTAATTTCTCTGGTCCGAAACCATTCAACAATTTCCGGCATGGTTATATCAGGCGCTTTGGTCGGAAGCGTTATCCGCTCAAATATCTGACCTTTCTCATTACCGATAGCACATACCATCTTCGTCCCACCGGCTTCTAATGCCCCAAGTCTCATAAATCACCTTTTTAATTTTAATTATAGTAAACTGTTGTTATCAATGATTTGCTTTGCAAATCATGCCCCTAGCAGAATGCGCCGTAAAGACGCGCCGATATAATTGTCTAACGATATTATATCATTGCCTTTTACAAATTTCTACTATTAATATAAAGAATTTCTCAGTATCTTTGCAATAAGGAATGCTTTTACTGCATATACATTAAAAATAAGTTATCTACGGCTACTACCTGCGGAGGTTTTGTGAATAATTCAAAAAGTGTAATATGGCAAAAACGAGCAATCAGAGATCTTTTATTTTTATATGTAGTTGCTTTTGTTGCTCTGGGATTTCAAAATTTATCGGCAAAGAAAGAATCCAATGAGTTGGTAATGGCTTTCGGCAATAATATCGTGGCGGCCAAAAACGAAGAAGATGAGTACAAAAAAGTTGCTTTGACTTTTGACGACGGGCCGCACCCTATTTATACGGAGCAGATTTTGGATGGGTTAAAAGAAAGAGGCGTTAAGGCGACTTTCTTTATCACAGGTGACCATGCGGAGACTTACCCTGAAATTGTTAAGCGAATCCATGATGAAGGGCATCTGATCGGAAATCATACTTATTCGCATATCCAGTTAACGAAAAATAACTTAGATAAATTTATGGAAGAGTTGGTTTTGACCAGTACGATCATCAATGAAATTACGGGAACGGAAACACTCTTCGTCAGGCCTCCCTATGGTCTTTGGGATATCCGTTTAGAAAGCGAACTCAATATGCTTCCCGTGATGTGGACAATCGACCCCAGAGACTGGAACCGAACCAATGTATACGGCATAGTGACTGATGTAGTCAATGCGGTAAAAGAAAATGACATTATCCTTATGCATGATGAATATGAGAGTACGAAAAACGCTTCGTTGATTATTGTGGACGAACTGCTAAAAGATGGCTATGAATTTGTGACCGTTGATGAGATATTGTTGAATTGAGCTTGGTAACGTGCGCTTATTTCATTGTATACAAAAAACTGCATATAATGGTACCGATTTAATACTGTTTTCAAACCCAAAATTCTTTGCTGAAATTCGGATTGCATAATTTGATTTATATTTTTTCATAAATACATCTAAACTACGAGAACGCGTACTATCTCCGGCTTTTACTTCAACAGGGATAATTCCATCTTTGTTATTAATTAAGAAGTCTACTTCTGCTTCGTTTCCTGATGTCCAATAATACAAATCAATTTCGTTCGCAACAAAAGCCTGAGCGACATAATTTTCAGCCATACCGCCTTTGAACCGAAACTCCCGATTCAGCAAAATATCCGCATAATCCGGCTTAAGTATTGACGTAAGCAGTCCGATGTCATTTATATATAATTTAAAATAGTTATCATTTACATAGACACTAAGCGGTATTTGGATATCATTAACTACCGAACATTTGAAGATCATATTACCGGACATAAGCCAATCAATACTGCTTTCGAAATTCTTTTTATTTGCCCCTTTTTCAATATTGATATATTTAAACTTTTTCTGCTCCTTTGATTCCCGTGCTAAACTGGCAGGAATCGCACGGTACACTTTTTCTATCTTGATAGACTCACCATTATTTAAAGTATATTTATTCATATCAGCCAGATATGAAACGATAATATTAGAAATAATTTTTCGATCAAATAATAAAATATCTTGCTCCGCATCTATATAGTTCTTGACTCCCTCAGGCATTCCGCCAATGCACAAATATGTTCTGTAAAGATTCATTAGTTTTTCGTGGATAATGGTTCTTTCTGATTTTTCATAGCAATTCTTTATTTCATCAATCCACATTTGCTTATCTAATGCTAATAAAAATTCTTCAAAGTCCATCGGGTGCATGTATTCAATACGCGTTTTTCCAACAGGAAATGAAGACTTAAATCTTCTCAATTTAACACCCAATAAACTGCCCGCACAGATTATTTTATAAGATAGCTTACTTTCACAAAAATATTTCAGAGAGCTTATCGCTCTTTCCGAAACTTGTATTTCATCAAAAAAAATAACTGTCTTTTCTATGTCGATTTTTCTGCCCAGACTGATTTCTATCCGCTTAACAATTTCTTCAGGTTCCAATGTTTCTTCAAAAATAGCTTTTATTTCATCATGCAAGTCAAAATTAATGCTAATCCATTCTTCAAACTCGGCTTTGCAAAATTCCTCAATGAGATATGTTTTACCGATTTGTCTTGCACCAACGACCATTATAGGGGTATTTATATATTTATTTTTCCACTCTAATAAAGTTTTATAGAATTTTCTTTTCATATACACCCCTTATTTTACAGGAAACTTTATTTCACATTAACTCCGCGCCAACTTTGAGAAAATCTAGCTTTTATTTTATATTATAACCATTCCGCTTTTACGTCAACATTTTTTTACCACTTATTTATCGTACAATATTATTTTTATCGTACTTATTTGTTGTTGTTTTGCATTTTTTTGGCACTTACATGAGTGGACTTATGTCATATTTATACGTTCCGTTTAAATATCAATTTCCGAATTAAAGCAAAAAAGAAATCGTAGTATTAAATTACGATTTCTCAGCATGTTACTTCGATATTTACTTATCTAACCAAGAAAACAATAAAGCAAGAAAACTAATTGACACAATTACTAGATTCTTCGCATAAATTATGCATAATAAACATGATTCCCTTAACAAGCAACCGCAAACTGCTTCATATACAAATTGAAATCAGGATCATAATCACTGCAAGTTACAGTCATAATTTTACGTAAGTCAAGACCCAGCACCCCAACTATTGATTTCGCATCAACAATAAAGCTATTGTATGCGATATCGATATCGAAATCGCATCTTGATGCCGCATTCACGAAATCTTTCACTTGATCAATATTTAGCTTTATTTGGTATTGTATCATTATAGTCACCTTCCTTTCGTTATTTCGCTATTTAGTATTTATAAGATACTTTAGCACTTTATATAGTGCTAGTAAAGTATTTTATTTAATACAGTTTTGACGGAAAATGTAAATATTATGCAATTAGTTATCGCGTCTGCCTAATTATTCCACTGTATCTATATTTCTTTGGCAAATCTGCTAATAAAGACGAAGAATACGTTATTAATTTTGCCATTTGTAACATTCATCCCTTTCCGGGCAGGAAATAAATTTGGAGTTCTTTAGTGTTCTAAAGTATTAACTTAGATCATAAACTCTGTCATATATTCCCGATATCTAAGCGGAAGCATATTTCTTTGTAATTTTATGTTTTTACGTTCTTCAATTGCTATAATATGAAAAAACGCCGTAAATAGTTCACTGTATATAATTTCATCTTCCGAAAAAGCATGTTCGGACGCCTTAAACGAAAAGCCTTCGGCTTCCGTCACAATATACCATTCTTTCTGCGCAGGATGAAGCCCATAAAGCCCGCGCACTTCATCATGAATCACGAAATTCTCCATCGGCAAGCGATCGGCGAAGTGCGGCATGACAAAAGTCAGGACGTTATTCTTAGGCCCTGTACGAGCATACAGGATTCCGTTATCAAGTTCGCGGAAACGGATAAATTCCACCAAAAAGTGCGCTTCATTGCCGCTGAACCGTGCCAGTTCAAAAACTTTCATTACATTCCGATTCTTAAGGTTACCCATGATATCGCTCGGATTTTTCATTAACAGACCAGCGACGACCATCTTATAAATCGCCTCACCCTTACTGCTATCCGCTGATGCCAACGCTCGGCAAACAGACATATAGCCTTCTGAACCGAACTTCTTACCAATCGTCCGTGCCACTTTTTTCGCTTTGAGCGGGTCGGCTTTAATGGTGCGGTATTCGGCGAAAAGGCGCAAATTCTCTTCCTCGCCCACTTGGATATGGATTTCGTCGTGGGGGCGCTTTAGTAAATATGCATCATAGATAGCGGTAAAGATACCTTCCAAGGAATCTTCACAAATAAGGTATTGATCCATTTTCGTCCTTTACATAATCTCACAATTGCCCCAAAACAACGCTTTGCCCATCGAAAAGTTGTCTCGTCATAATCTCAGGCGGTTGGAAATTAACATCATCGAATAAAGATAATTGCTTGTATGTGACACCATCTTTATCAAAAGGCAATCTCTCTTTGACGGTTAATAAGTTCCTGGTAATATAGTCTTCTTCTATCTTAGTATTGTACATCATCTTACCGCCGCATGTAATGAAATACAATGCCCGCTTAAGGACGACACCAATTTTCTTAAGGTCTTCAAATCTAAGGATTCCGCTTTTCCGCGCTCTGATAATGCGTTGGGCGCTTTTCACTCCGATACCCGGAACACGCAAGATTGTTTGATAGTCGGCATGGTTTACCTCTATCGGAAAGTTTTCGAGATGCCGCAAAGCCCAATCAGCTTTCGGATCAAGCAGGATATTAAAATTCGGTTTTGCTTCGCTTAAGAGTTCCGCCGCTTGAAATCCATAAAAGCGCAGTAACCAATCAGCCTGATATAAGCGGTGTTCCCGTAAAAGCG
>WQST01000018.1 GCA_009787745.1 Lachnospiraceae bacterium | reverse complement strand
CGACGCCGTTCGCGGATACATATACATATAGCTTACCCGTCCAGGATTATGCCCTGCCCGTCCTAAACGTTGCATCGTACCGGAAACAGTTCGCGGGCAGCCAATCTGCAAAACCTCATCAATCTCGCCGACGTCAATTCCCAGTTCCATCGATGAAGTGGCACACAAAAGCCTGAGCGTCCCATTACGTAAACTTACTTCCGTTTCCAGACGCTTTTCTTTTGACAAACTGCCGTGATGTACACGGGCGAATCCATCGCCCCCCAGTTCATTCACGAAATAAGCCAATTTTTCCGCAAAACGCCTTGCTTCCGCAAAAGCAATTACACTACGGCGCCCCTGACATTGCTTAAACACTTCCCGCGCAAGTTCCTCCCAAACAGGGTCGCGGCGGCGTCCGCCAAGGGGAATCGTGCCTTTTACTTCGATTTTTATCTTTTTTTCCATGATTGGAGAAACGATAATCGGAGCATCGCCATAATAAGGATTAGGAGCCAAATAATCCGCGGCTAAATCAAGCGGACGAATTGTCGCTGAAAGCCCGACTCTTTGCACAGGTTTATCACATAGCATGTCCAGACGGGCGATTGACAGCATTAAATGAGCGCCTCTTTTCGTATCGATAAGCGCATGGAGTTCATCAATAATAATTGCTTGCGTGGTCTTTAAGATTCCCTGACTTTTATTTCCTGTCAGCATCAGATAAAGAGATTCGGGCGTAATAATCAAGATATGCGGCGGGCGGCGAAGTATTTTTTGCCGTTCGCTTTGCGAAGTATCGCCTGTACGAATGGCGACTTTTAACCTTGTTGCTTTACCGAACAACTCAGTTTCTTTTTCGCTGATCCCATTAAGCGGACGATTCAGATTTTCTCTGATATCGCCCGCCAAAGATTTAAGTGGGGAGATGTAAATTAAATATAGTTTGTCTTCTAAATCGCCGCTTCTTGCCATCGCTTTTAAACGGTCAATAAAAACCAGGAATGCCGACAGCGTTTTCCCTGTTCCCGTCGGTGCGCTGACTAAAACAGGATGCCCCTTCATAATCGCGGGCCATGATTCTTCCTGAACCTTTGTGGCTCCGTTAAAAGTCTCACTAAACCATAATCTCGTCGGTTCGTTAAAGATATCGGTGATATTTTCTTTTGGCGTCAAGTTATCTTTCATAAAAGAAGTTTATCACATCTTTTTCTCTCTATCAATCCGCCTGACGGAAATCAAATGTTACCGATATCGTTTTTACCTGCCCTAAAGCATCAGGGTCAACAGGACTGGGGGATACACCGTCTATGCTTCCGTCAGCGGTACGAATTTTTTCGGGAATCGCTGTGACCCAACCATTATAAAGATTTACGCGGGTCGTTTTGCCATCGTCAGAGGCCGTGTATGGTTTTGCAACCATCTCATACGGCTCACCATTGATTTCAATACTAAGTATATCCATCACATAATCAGGATAAAGCGCTTCACCGTTAGCAATCGCCAAAGCAGAGAACACAACCCCATTGGCAAAACCGTCTATCGTCCCTGTAAAATCAACAGCAACCGTATAAACACTGGGACCTGTAATTAAAACATCCGTTGCTTCTACTCCGCTTGATTTTGATTCAGGGCTATAATCATCGCCGACACTATAAATCACACTCCAGTCGCCGCTGTTATACATCAGCCATGCCATCGCGACATCATCAGGAAGCCGCCCTAAATCCTTCGCATTGCTTAAATCGGCTCTCAGCGCATAATAAGCTTCTTCCATAATAAAATCAAACGTCATCTCCGACCGGGCCAAAAGACTTCTGCTCCGATAAAACTCGGTAAACTCCTCATCAAGGTAGCTTAAATCGGCACGAATATAGAATTGGGAAGTATCCCAAAGCATCGGATGAAAGCCGAAGTAATCACAGTTATTCAGAAAATTCCTGTGCCAATCCAAAGTGTTTTCTTTTGGCGTCCCGTCGCGGTCTACCATAACGGCATATTCGCCAAAAACAACCCCATACCCCCGGCGGCTGAATTTTTCCATTTTTTTGAACTGCTCATTCATATGAAGATAATCTTTTTCCGAACCCCATGTTGATAGGCTGACATTGATGCAGTAACCATCAGGGTCATAATAATGCACAGAAATCAAAAGTTTATCATCAATCGTATCCGTCGGCATCACGAAACGGTCGTCAACCGTTGTGTCAATATTCGTTCCGAATCCGGCGATAAGCAGGAATCGGGAAGCATTATTCCCGCCCGTCCCCCTGACGGTATCGACGAAAGCCTGATTAATTATGTTCGTCATTTCAAAACATGCATCGTCATTAAGCGTACCCGAATCTGCGGCAATATCCGTATCATTTAAGCGAAAACCAAGTTCCTCATTAGCGGATTCAAAAATAAGGTAGTCGGAGAAATGATTATATCTTTCAGCGATTTGTGTCCACATCGACACATACAAGTCCATTGCCGCCGCCCGTGTATCGGCGTTGGCTGACCCGAACATACCCCACCAGCCGCCATCCCAATGGTCATTAATCGTTACGTACATTCCCGCATTCCTTGCATAAACGATGATTTCTTCGACACGGTCAAGCAAGGCTTCATCAATCGTATAGTCGCCCGTTTCGAAATCCATCATGTTCGTCCATGCGACAGGGATGCGCAGTGAATCAAAGCCTGCTTCTTTTAGATAGTCGATTATCTCCTGAGTTGTTTCA
This sequence comes from Lachnospiraceae bacterium, assembly GCA_009787745.1. Lineage (GTDB taxonomy): Bacteria > Bacillota > Clostridia > Lachnospirales > Lachnospiraceae > UBA935. Next base: position 19,915 of record WQST01000018.1, on the reverse strand, counting down.
GGTTGCCCCCAGTGAGTTTCGTACTCGGAAACAGGTCTTTTTGTTCCCAATGTACTGCGGCCATAAGCTTCCATAGTGTTACTCAAATTGATGCCGCCGCCCATTAATCGGGCAAGTTCTACAGACGTAAGTTCCAAACGGACTGAGCCGTCGTCTGAGACGGTTACATCCGATGTTTCAGCGACGCCATCAATAGGCGATGATATTACCGGATTTTCCTCGGAACTGCTGCCGCAGGCGCCTAATGAAAAAATTGCTGCAACTGCAATAATCGTTACAAATAATGCTTTTAGTTTACTCTCTCTCATAATCTCCTCCACAAAATTAAACCTAATAATAGCTTAAATAAGATTTAATTCCCTGTCAAACCTACATATTCGTCATTTATTACCGTTATTATTAGTGAATTGTGCCTCCCCTCTTTTTTTTGTCATTCTAAGCGCCGTGAAATATCAAAAAAACATTCACTATTTTCATAAGTATCATTGACATCATCACAATAAACACGTTAAAATTTATGGAGTCTTTAGCGTTATTAACCAACCAAGAAAGGAACACCTATGACCTACCTCGAAACCGCGGTAAGGCATTTAAGTGAAGCTATCACTTTCCGTACAATTTCTAACCCCGATGATACGAAAACCGATTGGAACGAGTTCTTTAAATTCCATGACTGGCTTAAAGCAACTTATCCTCTTACACATAACACCCTTAAGCATGAAGTAGTCGGCAAAGCATCCATGCTATATAAATGGAGCGGAAAAAGTGATTCCTTACGCCCTTTTGCCTTGCTTGCTCATATGGATGTCGTCCCTGTTGAGGAGTCCACTTTGAAGGATTGGACACACCCGCCTTTTGATGGCTTTGCGGACGAAAAGACGATCTGGGGACGCGGCGCCGCTGATATGAAAAATCAGCTGGTGGCTATATTTGAAACCGTTGAAAGATTGCTAAGTGAAAATTATACTCCTGACCGTGATATTTACATATGCTTAGGACACAATGAAGAAGTTCAAATAGGTGAAGGCTCAGGTGCCAAGGAAATAGCAAGGCTGTTGCGTGAACGCGGTATTCATTTCGAATTTATCTTAGACGAAGGCGGAGCGGTAACGGATTCCTCTTTTTTCGGGTTAAAAAGCCCGACGGCAATGATCGGCCTTGCTGAAAAAGGATATGCCGACATTCGTGTCACGGTTAGCGGCGAAGGCGGACATGCCGCCGAACCTCCCGCTCATACTGCGCTCGGCAATCTGGCACTGCTAATTACCGCTATTGAAGCTAATCCGATGAAGCAACGACTTATTGAGCCTGTCATATCTACCTTAAATACCCTCGCTCATCATTCAAGTTTTTTGCTGCGGTTAGCTTCGGCAAGCAAGCGATTGCTTAAACCTTTTATTTTCGCCTATCTTGCCCGCGACAGACAAACTAATGCGATGACTCGCACTACCATCGCCGTCACCATGTCCGAGGCAAGCCCGGCGGCTAATGTTTTACCGCAAAAGGCTTCGGCTCTTTTCAATGTGCGAATTTTGCCGGGTGACAGCATTGAAAAAGTAGTTAACCATTTTAAAAAGATAGCTTTTAAAACCTTCAGAAACAAAACTGAGGTAAAGATAGAAGTTCTGAAATCCGCTGAACCTGCCGAACTTCAAAAACTCGGACAAGCATATGAACTAATCCGAAGTTTTTTACCCAGTATAATAACAGGTGTTATTCCTGTGCCTTACTTAGTCACAGGCGCTACGGATTCTCATGAGTATACACATATAACTGATGAAATTTACCGTTTTTATCCCTTTGTACTTAGTGAAGATGAGATAAATTCTATGCATGCAACCGACGAGCGCATCAGACTTAAGAGCCTAGCGGGAGCGCTTCGTTTTAACTATCAATTTATAAAGAAAGCAGGAGAAAAATGAACGGGAAAGAATCACAGGGACTAAAAATCGGAAAAAAGACCTTCATCAATACAGCCGCCATTTTGCTGGGAGTAATGCTGTTAGCCATGATTTTGACACAAGTTGTTCCGATGGGGGCATTTGAGCGAAGTGTAGTGGACGGGCGTGAAGTGATTATTACAGGATCATATCATGAAACAGATGGCGGACGTTTAGAATGGTGGCGGTTTTTTACTGCACCCTTTGAAGTTTTCCTAAGCCCTGATGTGGTAACGGCAGTTATGATAATTATCTCAATTATGATGATTGGCGGTGTCTTTTTGATTCTGGATAAATGCGGTTTACTACAATATTCAATGAACTTAGTTATCAAGCGGTTTGGCGATAAGAAATATAAATTGCTTGCGGCGGTAACGCTTTTCGGTATGGCACTAGGGTCGGGGATGGGGATGTTCGAAGAAACCGTCTTACTAGTTCCGATAACCGTCGCTTTAGCTGTTTCACTTAAATGGGATGCGCTCGTTGGTATTGGTATGAGTGTTTTGGCGGTAGGATTCGGTTTCGCCGCCAGCCTTTTTAACCCTTTCACGGTTGGGGTTGCGCAGAACTTAGCAGGACTGCCTGTTTTCTCAGGTTTGTGGCTTCGAATACTTGTGTTTATAGCTTCGTTTATTCTGCTCTATTATTTTCTTTCTGCATATGCGAAAAAAATCGAGAAAAATCCTGAAAAGTCCTTAGTGTATGGCAAAAGTATTACATCTGTTACGATAAAGGAAGAAATGGTTTCAAAAGAACAAGCGCTTAAAAATCGTCGGGGATTAATCTTTTTCGTCAGTTGTTTGGCAGCGTTTGTTCTTTATATTGTGCTGGGTCTTTTCGTATCGGGGCTTAATGATTATTCCATGCCGGTGATTGCTTTTCTGATAACTCTTGGGGGGATTGGCGCAGGGCTACTGTCAGGGCATAAAAGAGTTTTTCGCGATTTCGGGAAGGGCTTGGTATCATTTTTACCCAGCGGAATTTTGTTGATGCTGGCTATGAGTGTTAAGCAAATTATTGTTTCGGGGAATATTATGGATTCGCTGCTGTATTATGTTTATAATGCCGCCGCGGGATCACATGCGCTTCTTTCGCTGATGATTATCTTTTTGTTTATTCTGGCATTTGACTTTTTTATCGGCGGGGCTTCGGCAAAAGCGTTTTTGGTAATTCCCCTGCTTGCACCGCTTGCGGAGTTGATTGGCGTGACCAGGCAAAGTATTGTTTTGGCTTTTACTTTTGGCGACGGTTTTTCGAATATGGTTTATCCCACCAACGCTGTGCTGTTAATTGCATTGGGGGTCGTCGGCGTTCCGTATACGACTTGGTTCAGGTGGACGTGGAAGTTAAATGCCGCGTTATTGGTTATGTGCGCGGGATTCCTGACATTGGCACATTTCGTAAATTACGGCCCGTTTTAAGACAGAATAATTTATCGTTATTGACAGTCAAGCCCAATACCATCAGCTTAAGCATTCGCCGTTCCAAGCTTCGGCTCGGAATCTACTAACTAGCGGCGTCTCATCTTTATTCGCGCAAATTGACAAGATATATTTATCATCAAAAAAATCTATTTGTTTGGTGATACAACTACACTCAGATTCACTATCAACAAGACGAACTAAATTTCTCTCAACATCAATTTCGATTTTATCAAGCTCAAGTCTAAGCCCTTGCCCCGTATATTTAATATATGCTTCTTTCATTGTCCAGAAACGATAAAAAGCCTTAGCTTTTTGTTCGTCATCAAGCTTTTCCACATATTCCTGTTCCATAGCAGATAATACCTTGCGAATCAGTGAAGGATTTACTTCTTTATCTTTTATTTCTTCTATATCTATGCCTATTTCATCATCATTAATAGCGCAGATAACCCACTTTCCCGAATGTGAAATATTAAAATATATTCCCGAATAATCCGCAAAAAATGGTTTTTCCCCTCTTGGTCTGATAATATTCAATTTCTTCGGCATCACCCCCACTTTTTCCCCGACAATAATCCGTAACATCGCTTCGCCTGCCAATGACCGTAAATAATCTTCACGAAACCGAAAACGCTTCAAACGTTCTTGTTGCTCATAAGCAATTAAATCAAACCATTCAATAACAGTTTTATCATTAAGACTATCAATAGAAATTACATAGATTTTTATCATAATCAATCTGTCCCAAATACTCTTTTTTAGTTGAATTAATAAACTTTGATTTTGCTATCACATAATCCCTTCAAAATGGCAGTAAACGCAATTTTCGCATCTGTTAATTCATCTGCTCCATCATATCATATGATTTTTTTAATTGTCAATTTAATCATTCTAGGTCACAAAGTTTATAGATTTTTAATTGATTAAATGACCCTTCGGCTTTATAATGAAGGATATCTTTATATTTGTCCACGGAGGAAATTATTTTGTTCAGCATATTCAAACATGTAAAAGGTTTAGGCTTACCGGCTGTTGCAGTTATAATCCTTTTAGTTATACAAGCCTATTTCGAACTGTCGCTTCCGCAATATATGTCGGATATCGTTGATATCGGTATTACACAGCGAGGCGTTCCGGATTCCACCCCCTTAGCTATCGCTGAACAAGAGGCAGCAGGGGTCGATTTCAGCAAAACCCAAATGCGTTATTTGCTTAATAAAGGCGGAATCATGCTTGCTTTTTCGATGATTATGATGTCCGCCGCTATTTTGGTCGGTTTCTTTTCCGCCAGAACGGGTGCTTCAATGGGTATGCAACTCCGTGATAAAGTCTTTCGCAAAATAATCTCTTTTTCTAACGCGGAAATAGACCGCTTTTCAACCGCATCGCTAATTACCCGCAGTACGAATGATATCCAACAAGTACAAATGACCGCTATTATGATGTTGCGGATGATTTTTTATGCGCCTATCTTGGGTATCGGCGGTGTAATTAAAGTCTTCGGTACTAGGACAGGAATGGGATGGATAATCGGTGCCGCTGTCGGCGCTGTCTTAATATTAATCATAATTCTATTGATTATCGGAATGCCTAAATTTAAAAAAATGCCGATTTTGTTCGACCATATGAATCTTGTGTCACGTGAAATCCTGACGGGAACAAACGTTATTCGTGCTTTCGGTCGCGAAAAATATGAAGAAAAGCGTTTTGACTCAGCAAGCACAGATTTGATGAATAATCAATTATTCGTCAGCCGTGTCATGGCTTTGATGATGCCGTTAATGATGTTTATTATGAACGGCATTACCTTAATAATTGTTTGGTTCGGTGCCAAAGGCGTTGATCTGGGCAATTTGATGGTTGGCGATCTGATGGCATTTATTACATATACGATGCAAATAATCATGTCCTTTTTGATGTTATCGATGATTTCCGTAATGTTGCCCAGAGCGCTTGTATCGGCGAAAAGGGTTAATGAAATTCTGGTTACGGAAGCAACAATAAATGATATCGTAAATCCGCTTGATGAAAAAGTAAAATCGGCAAAAGGCGATATTAGTTTTGAAAATGTTTCTTTTTGCTATCCCGGCGCCTCCGATGATGCACTTACGGATTTAAGTTTTACTGCCTGCTCAGGTGAGACGACGGCTATTATCGGAAGTACGGGTTGCGGTAAATCAACAATACTCAATCTGATCCCCCGTTTTTATGATGTTACAGCAGGGCGAATCACTTTGGACGGCGTCGATATCCGCGATATTTCACAGAGCAAGCTGCGTAGTTTGATTGGTTTCGTTCCGCAAAAAGGTGTCCTTTTTTCAGGTAATATTACTTCAAATATTAAATTTGCGGGCGATTTTATTACTGATGAACAAATGCATGATGCGGCAATGGTCGCACAAGCCGCCGATTTCATCGCTGAAAAAGATGATAATTATGAAAGCGAGATTTCACAAGGCGGAACGAATGTTTCAGGCGGGCAAAGGCAACGGCTTTCAATAGCTCGGGCGATTGCCAAACAAGCTAAGATTTTTCTGTTTGATGATAGCTTTTCAGCACTTGACTACAAAACAGATATTGCTTTAAGAAAAGCGCTGAATAAGAAAATAAATGACGCTACTGTCATAATTGTTGCACAGCGGATTAATACCATCTTACATGCCGACAAAATTATCGTTCTTGACGACGGAAAAATAGTCGGTACAGGCACACATAAAGAACTTCTTAAGAGCTGTGAAGAATATTGTGAAATTGCCAATTCGCAATTATCGGAAAAAGAGCTTCACACCGATATGAATACGATAATTACGGAAGGGGGTACATTATAATGAGCGAAAAAATCAAAAATCCGCCCCGTCCTAGACACGGTCCCGGTCACGGCCCGCATGGTATGCCAAGTGAAAAAGCCAAAGACTTTAAAGGTACCGCGAAAAAACTGCTCCATTACATCGGCAATTATAAATATGCAATTATAATTGTATCACTTTTTGCCATTGGCGGAACTATTTTTAACGTCAAAGGGCCTCAAGTTCTGGGAGATGCGATTACCGAATTGTTTAACGGCTATATGGCTAAGGTCATGGGTACAGGCGAGATTAATTACGCCGCTATTGGCAATATACTATTATTTCTTCTGTTTTTGTATGGTGTAAGTACTCTTTTATCCTTTATCCAAGGCTGGATAATGGCAGGAATTTCACAGAGCATCAGTTATCGCTTTCGTAAGGATATTTCCGAAAAAATCAATCGGATGCCGATGAAGTATTTCGAATCAACGTCTGTCGGTGATATTTTATCGCGGATAATTAATGATGTTGATACCATCGGGCAGAATATCAATCAGAGCATCATGATTATAATTACATCGGTTGCGACGATAATCGGTGTTTTGGTGATGATGCTTCGTATAAGCCCTCTGATGACCCTGATTGCGATCGTTATTTTGCCTATCACAGGAATTTTGATTGGTTTTGTGGTTAAGCATTCGCAGAAATATTTTGTTGACCATCAAAAGTATCTCGGTGATATCAACGGTCAGATTGAGGAAGTCTACAGCGGACATAATATTATTAAGGCTTTTAACCGTGAAGAAGACACCGTAAAAGAGTTCGCGGGAACGAATGATAAATTATATGAGTCGGCATGGAAATCGCAATTTATTTCAGGGCTGATGATGCCGATTATGTTCTTCGTCGGAAATTTAGGATATGTGGCAGTTGCGGTAATCGGAAGTATTTTGACAATTCGCGGTACAATTCAGATTGGTGATATTCAGGCATTTATCCAATATGTCCGCAATTTTACCCAACCAATACAGCAGATCGCGCAGGTGTCGAATATGCTGCAATCAACAGCGGCGGCGGCGGAGCGGGTTTTTGCTTTCTTAGCGGAAGAGGAAGAAGGTGAATGGGACGGGAAAAGCGAAGTTTCCAATCAAGATAATATGAATCAAGTCATTTTCGAAAATGTCCATTTTGGTTATAATCCTGAAAAAGCGATTATTAATGATTTCAGCTTACAAGTTAGTTCGGGTCAGATGGTTGCGATCGTCGGACCGACAGGAGCAGGAAAAACAACAATGGTTAAATTGCTGATGCGCTTCTATGATGTAAACAGCGGACGGATTATGGTTGATGGGCGGGATATTCGTGAATATGACCGTTTGGAACTTCGCCAAAACTTCGGAATGGTTTTACAGGATACTTGGTTATTTAAGGGAACGATTATGGAAAACATTCGGTATGGCAAACTTTCGGCTACCGACGAAGAGGTTATCGGCGCGGCTAAGGCGGCTCATGCGCATCGTTTTATTAAGACCTTGCCTGAAGGCTATCAAATGGAACTAAATGAGGATGCCAGTAATGTATCGCAGGGGCAAAAACAGCTTTTGACGATTGCGAGGGCGATTCTGGCGGATAATCCGATTCTTATTCTTGACGAAGCAACCAGTTCGGTTGATACCTGGACGGAAGTCCGTATCCAAAAAGCAATGGCTAATTTGATGGCAGGGCGGACGAGTTTTGTAATCGCTCATCGATTGTCAACGATTCGCGACGCGGATATGATTTTAGTTATGAGGGACGGTGATATCGTCGAGCAGGGCAATCATGAAGATTTGCTTAAAGCCGATGGGTTTTATGCGGAATTATATCATTCGCAGTTCGAGCAAACCGCGGTGTAATATATTAAGTTACACCGTGCGCTATTGCGTCATTCGAACCGCAATCCCCATATCATAGCTTTCGTTATGCTACCTCATTTCAATTAAAGCACCGCCGACTCAAGCAAACGAAATGATTTAGCGTTGCAATTGATTTCAACTTTTACGCCATATGGAAGGATGCATATGGGTGCTGTGTGTCCGAAATTTAGATTATATAATATGGGTAAATCGTTTCGGCCATTTTCTTTACTAATTACTTGCAGAAGAACTTCCTTATACTCATAGTAATATTTTTCACTTACAGGTTTGCCAAAGATAATCCCGTTAATTCGGCTGATAATACCCTGTGCCGCCAACCCGCGTAAGAGACGCTTTACATGTTTCGGTTCAAGGCACTCTTCTGATGTTTCAATGAAAAGAATAGTATCTTCCCATTCCTCAAGTGTTGGGTAAATTTTCGTACCAAAAATCATCGGGAATACATCAATACACCCTCCCAAAAGACGTCCCTGTGAAATACCGCTCCCTTGCAATAGCTCATACCCTTTATTATCTTCTGTCACTTTTCTGGCGATAATGGCATTTTCTTCATTCGCCCACTCTAAGAAATCCGACGTCCATACAGGGCTTGGGGTTATCGGAAGTTCGTTCGTAGGTTCAAAAAGAACATTCTGAATGTAATGCTTCGTATAATCAAACATCGTCACATTTTCTGCGAAATCAGCCAAGATACAGGGGCCATAAAATGATATCAATCCGGCTTTATGCATCATAAAATGATTTACTGTGGTATCAGAATAACCCATGAAGATTTTGGGATTACTCCTGATAACTTCAAAATCTATATAATCCAGCAAACGGATTGTATCATCACCGCCAATCATACAGATAATTGCTTTTATAGTATTATCTTTAAAAGCATCCATTAAATCATCGGCACGAGCTTTCGGATGCTTATCTAAGTATTCAATACCTTTAAGTGCATTAGGCATCGTAACAACCTTTAAGCCATAATCCGTTTCAAGGCGCTTCTTACCAATTTCATACCGATATAAAAATGCCGCTTCACCGCCTAAGCCTGATGATAATGAAACAATCGCGGCCGTATCACCCTTACTTAATCTAGTTGCTTTAATCATAGGTTTATCCTCCAAGATTTTCTAACTCAATTGTACAGTAAAACGGTAGTGTTGTTAATATTAAATATTAGGTTAGAACTACTCTGCCTGCACCTGGTAACGCAAAATTGTTTGATATTTATCAGGCGTTGTTTTTCTAGCGTCACTTAAGTATATTTCCCTATGGGTATGATCGAGCCGTTTATATCCTTTCTCCTTCGCGAAGGCGTCCATTTTGGCGAACGCCGCGGGTTCATCGTCAAAAGAGCCTACATGAAGTATTTGTATACAAAAACCATCGCTCATACTGTCAAATTTTACTTCTTTTAAAAGCGGGTGAGGTTTCTTTTTTTCCACAGCGGCATAAGCGGAATCAAACATTTCCGTCGTGATAAAATCCGGTTGCCTTACCATAATTGTATAGATTAAGTTGTTCTTGTTAAGCGGCATACCTTCCGCAGGGGCGGCACTCAATGCCCATATCCCCTCTAAAGGAAACACGGTATAATCACCGTAGGCGAATTTTGAAGCATACTCGGAATTATTGTTGTAGTCGGCTTTATGGCGCATTTTTATCGAGTACGCCAAAGACATCAACACCCCGACGCGCTCCCCGAAATCTTCACCGTTTGGATTACCTTTGCCGCTTATCATAATATATTTTTGCTCATTAATTGTTATTATAGTTGGGGTTTTTTGGTCTGTGTAAAGATCTCTTTCATGTTTTTTCCATTCATGTTTCATCAGTGAATCTCCCACTTTTTAATTCAATTGTACAGCAAAGCCGTAACTTTGTTAATATATTAAATGCAGAAAACTTATTCGCTTTCGCACACGGCTTTGAATAATATCCGCAACTTCGGAAAGCCGGTATAGGTTATAGGTTCGCCGAAATAATAAAGTTCCGGCAATTTGGCTTCGTAAAGCCAACAAGTATATCATTTCTAAATAATACCTTTCCTTCCAGAGGGTCATTTATATCTGCATAATAGAAGGTATGCCCAGTAAAAACCACAAAAAATAGACCTCCGAGAAACTCAGAAAGCCTGTCATAAGTTAACATGTTAGTTATAAGTTATTAAATCAATGCTTAGTTGATTTAAGGTTTATTATCTTTATTCTTCTTAGGTCGACCCCAAAGAAAAAGAGCCGTAGCGAAAATAATTATTAATAAACCTATCACTGCGCCATATTTTACAAGAAAATCATATGCGATTGGACTTGTAGTAACAGTAATTATTAAGCCAGCTAAAATTCCCATTGCACTCATTAGTCTTATAAGTGCCCAATTATACAATTGCGTTATTCCATCTTTAACGGCGGAATTTACAGTAATTCCAAGGTTTTGATTAACTATAGTATTTATAGTGTTGTTAATTGAGTTATTTATCGAATTTTCAATATCATTTACATTATTACTTATAACTTCAATTGAATCATAGATTTGTTGATATTCAGTTGATACCATACTAAACTGATTATCTATCATCTTTAACTGTGATGCTACAGCTTGCCATGGATAGCCAGCCTTCATTAATCGCTCCAATGATTCTTCTATACCATCATCAGTAAAAGGTTCTTCCCATTCACTTTCCTGCATACCTACTGGAGCGCCCATACGATTTGATCTGACATATCCCATTTTTGATTGATATGAACCACTATAATATGTCTGAGGAACCTCAGATTCATCTAGCTTGAAAATTGTTAGCCTAAAAAGTTTTTCTCCATATATATAGCGACGTTCTTGACTACTCGTATTTGTAAGTGTCCAATTTAATGAACCATTAAACCCAGCATCAATTTGAGTGGAAGAAACAACAATGCCTTCTCTAGATAAATCAGTTGTTGGGGCTAAAAATCCATGAAGAGCTTGCTTGGGGAACAATTCATCAACAGTTTCTTTAGTAAAATTTATTTGCTCAATTGATGAAACACCGACCGAATGACCTGGAGGAAGAATTATACCCTTTTTTTGCTCCCTTTTTTCTCCAAGAACAAATGATTTTCCAGTTCCAAGAAACTCGCCTTCACTACCTAAACGTATGATATATGAATTTGGTCGAATATTTTCTGTCATTCCATTAATTATTACTGTTCCGAGTAGACCTTCGATTTCCTTATCTTTTAAAATGTTTGCCATTTATACTTACCTCTCCGATAACAGTATCGCTGTGTATTCATCCGCTTATTATATCAGTATATTGATTGAAGAACAAGTATTTAATTTTATAATCTATGATAACGGAATCTGCAATTAAAAATCAAGATAAGAATGTAAAATTGCCTTGTTAAAATCATTATACAGTAATAGGTGTCCAATAAAACGGACTTTTTATCACTTATGAAAAATTTATTTATGTATATTCTTATAAGGGATTGAATCTTGCAGATAACTGTGGTACAATAACAAAATCACATTAATGAAAAGGAGAGCAAAATGCCTAAAAACCAGTTATCCGTTTCTTCTGGAAACATGCCTGATATAATCAAAGGAAAACCCGACAAAACTGATACATATGCAGGAAAACATACAGCACGAGTCACACACACCTATGATCAACCAGATGGTTCTCAATTTAAAAAAACAAGAAAAATCAATAAAGACGGTTCCATAACTGATAAATTAGAACACAGGTATAATTAATTAGGAGTTTGTAACTATAATTGCTGTGAGACTAAAAATAATTAAAACTTTAAGCCGATAGTTGCGCTGTCGGCTTTTTTCTTTGGAAGGAGGATGCAATAGCTCAAGCAAAACCGCCCGAATCACGTAAGTTTCTTTTGATGATAAAGACCAAATGAAAACTAGAATCAAAAAATCACTCATTTTCAGAGTGGCTTTTTACTATCGTGAATTTGTCGCAAGTTCCTGTATTTACTGACTTTTTTCCTCATACACCATCAGGGACTCGAATCCTGGACAAATAGATTAAGAGTCAATAATATTGCTTTTCGTAGTATATCGTAATTTGCCGCAAGGCTCTATTATACGCGATTTATTCAATATTGAATTTCGTAACATTTCGTTATTTTCGGTAGTCAAATATAATTTTGGTAGTCAAATGGTAGTCAAATTATGAAAGTGGTCGGCAGCAGGAAAACAGACTAAGCTTTCACCTAGTCTGTGATAATAAAATCAGAGTATGCTTGTTATTTGAATTTACTTTTTCGGCTCTGAGAGTGTTTTGATAAATATGAAAATATATCTTAGATAATCTTCATTGTCTAACTCCTTGATCATTTTAATGATAGCGGCTTTATAAACCATATATTCTCCTTGATTTCTCGGAGCGGCAGATATATAATTACCTTACCGCCCGGCGGTGTTAAGGCTCCGCGGTGTTAAGGCTCCTGTATCGTTACTTTGGACGGTGTTGATACAAGGGCTTTTCCTATGCAACACAGAAGCGGCGCGAAACGCTTTCTTTACAGTATTGAGCATACAAGTCAGCGTGGGTCTTCTTAAATCATGCACTATCGAAACGGTTGCTGGTTACGGCTTTCCATGTTACCTTGAAGATATCGGCGGTGATGGTGTCAGTATCAGTAGCAGTCATATGCGCTTTAATAACGTCCTCGATATTGGTTATCTCGGCGGTAAGTTCCTCAGCCATAATTTTAAGTTCTTTTAGTTCCCTGATTTTGGCGGTTAATTCTGTGTTGGTGTTATCTGTTAAATACAGTGTGTCACCATTTATAGAGATACACAATATACAAATATCACAATATTTTGGGATAGCTTTTGTGATAATGTCTCTTGTAATAGTGATATCATTTTGGTATAATGTACTTACAGGGATAAAAGAAAGTAGGTGATAAAATACCAATTAAGTATGATAAGCTTATAACCATGATGCAATCGAAGGGTATCACTTCATACACCGTTAAGAAAGATAATCTCATTGGTCAAGCTACTTTTAAGAAGATTAAAGAGGGTGGTGACATTGATACTCGTACGATCGCTAAATTGTGCCGCTTGCTTAACTGTCAGCCAGGTGATATTATGGAATATGTACCAGACGATGTAACGAAAGAGTGACCCGATGCCGATAGCAGTACATTGAAAATATAATATACTTACCCAGAGAGTCGATGGGGCGATGTGCCAACCGCCGGAAGATTGGAGTTGGCTTATGGTATCTTACATGGAACTTTTTACATTGGTAATAATGTTATGTGCAGTAGTAACGGCAGTAACCGCCGTAATAACAGTAGTAATCGCAATAATAAAACTTATAACCGTAAAAAGTGACGCCTTGTCTTGGTAGGAAAAGCGTCACTTTTTTTAGCGTTTTGATTATCGGCGGCTAGGGTGTATCTAGCTATCGGCTCTCTCATTAAGTATATTATATCATTATTTCACAATATGTCAAAGATAATTTTTTCATGGTACTTCATGGTACTGCCATCAAGAACGGCTTGTCGTTCCCAAAGGTCGTAAAGCCGACCTACAAGACCATGCCGCCGGGCGCGATGAATCCCTCAATGGCTTCGTTAACCGGGCGATCGATGAAACAGTTGAGCGCGACAAGGAAAAAGACGGTGATGGTTCATGAAAACTAAACTATCTCCGCAAGCTCTGGCTTTTCTGATACTACACCATCAGGGACTCGAACCCTGGACAAATAGATTAAGAGTCTACTGCTCTACCAACTGAGCTAATGGTGCAAATTTATCTTGATAATGCAAATGTAATTATATTATAATGTAAGTTAGTTTGCAAGTAGAAATAAAAATAAATTTTCTACACATAACCAAAAATAAACATGCGAGCGTCCGCATAACGCTTGGGAGCAAATTATGATTTTCGAAAGCCATGCACATTACGACGACAAAGCCTTTGACCCCGACCGCTCAGAACTGCTTAATACCATGACCGAAAATGGTATCGATTATATAATAAATATCGGCTCAGATATCCCATCTCTCCAAAAAACACTGGATTTGGCAAAGCAGTACCCTTTTATTTACGGCGCACTGGGAATCCATCCTTCTGATACAGCATCATTATCAGAAGATAACCTTATATGGGTAAAAGAAAAAATCCAAAAAGAAGATTCAAAAATAATTGCCATCGGCGAAATCGGTCTTGATTATTACTGGAATGAACCTGAACACAAGATCCAGAAATTTTGGTTCAAAAAGCAACTTGAACTTGCGCATGAGCTAAACTTACCCGTCGTCATCCATTCCCGCGAAGCTGCCAAAGACACCCTCGACATCCTCCGTGAAAATAATGTATCTGAAATCGGCGGCGTTATGCATTGTTTTTCCTACACAAAGGAAACAGCCTGTGAATGCCTTAATATGAATTTATATATCGGAATAGGCGGTGTTATAACCTTCAAAAATGCCCGGAAAATACGAGAAGCCGCCGCATTCATTCCACTTGACAAAATTTTATTGGAAACTGATTGCCCTTACCTTGCCCCTATGCCGTACAGAGGGAAGCGCAACAATTCAACGTACCTTACATATGTCGCCAAGGAAATTGCCGCTATCAAAAACACCACTTACGAAAACGTTTGTGAACAAACTAAAGAAAATGCGTTACGTTTATTTAAGATAAATAAAAGCACCCTATTCACTTAATTCCCTTTTCTTGCACCGTAAATAAAACACAAAAGAAATAACCGCTAACGCAATAAAGCAAGATAAAGATGCTTCCGCACCAAAACGGCCGCCCGTAATCAACTCATTCGTTCCGACAATTGTAGTTTGAAAAACGTTACCCTTTATATCCAGACCGCTAACAGGAATACCCAGAACCGTACTCTGTACCCAGTTCCAAGTAATGTGCGCCCCTATTGCCACGGTAAGGCTACCTGTCGCATACATCGACATTCCGAGAAAAATCCCCGCTATAAAAATACCAAACAAAGAGGCAAACGTTACATTAGGATTCAATAAATGCATAGCGGCAAAGATAAAGCCGGTTATAATCAAAGCCATCCATTTTCCATAGCGCATCATTGTATGCTGCATAATTCCTCTGGTAGTGATTTCTTCGACTACTCCTACCGAAATGAAGAAGACAAAATAAAGCATTAACGGAACAATTTCAATTCCGTTATAAGCAAGCACATATTGACCTGTCAGATATAAAGGCAGGACAGTTGCCGCAAACGCAATAATCCCCAAAAGCATACCGGCTCCAAGATGAACCAGAGTTCTTTTCTTGAATGAAAAGCAATCAATCATCGATAAATCATCTTGCGATAAAAATTTATTTAAAATTATCTTACTGAGAAACCATGCCGCAGATCCATATACCAGTGCATATATTATTGTCGATGGTGCGGAGCCAATAAATGTATACATAGATGCATCGGGGAAAAAATAATATGCGAAAATCGTTAAAATGCCGGCGAATACATCCGCCGTGAAAGCAATCAATAATGCCATCATTAATAAATAACCAGGGCGCATTTGTCCATTCGAATTGAAAAATAAGTTTTTCATAATATACCCCATGCATTTCGCAGTCTGGGAAACTGCAAAAAGAAATAAGTAAAATCGCTTCATACAACGCAAGTTACTGTATAATTATTATGTATCACATCAGTAAAAAATACAAGGAGTAACGTATGCCCGAATTAGCAACACCTGCTAAAACCATGGATATCATCAAAAAACACAATTTCTTTCTCCAAAAAAAATATGGTCAAAACTTTTTAGTTGACGGAAATATTCTTGAAAAAATAGTAACCGCCGCGAAAATAAATGAAAACGATTATGTGCTTGAAATCGGACCCGGCATCGGCACAATGACAGCATGTTTGGCGAAGTACGCGAAAAAAGTAATTTGCATCGAAATTGACAAGAAATTAATTCCGATATTAGAAGAAACACTTTCAGAGTACGATAACATAATCATCAAAAACGAAGATATTTTAAAAGTAGATATTAATCGGCTGATTAAAGATGATTGCAACGGCTGTCAAATTAAGGTCGTCGCCAACCTTCCCTACTATATCACCACACCAATAATAATGTCATTATTTGAGCAAAGTATTCCAATTCAAAGCATAACCGTCATGGTTCAAAAAGAAGTCGCCGAGCGGATTAAAACAGGGCCCGGTACAAAAGATTACGGCGCACTTTCTCTGGCTGTTAAATATTATGCCGACCCCGAAATTATCATGACTGTCCCGCCCACCTGCTTCATTCCGAAACCTGCTGTTTCGAGTGCCGTAATTCAGCTAAAAAAACATCCAAAACCGCCGGTCTCAGTCGCTGATGAAAATCTTCTCTTTGCGATTATCAGAGCGGCTTTTAACCAGCGCCGAAAAACATTAGCCAATGCTCTTTCTAATGCTGAAAACATCAGCTTTAAAAGAAATGATGTCATAATTGCTTTGCAAAAGATGAGTATCAATGAAGCAGTGCGTGGAGAAGCGCTGACACTATTACAATTCGCGGAACTTACCAACTTGCTGTCCAAAGATAACGCTAATTAGTACCGCAAATCTATAAATCCTGCGTTCCCTCGGAATGATATATAATTGAAAACTCCCGCTTATCAAGGCATAGCAGTAGAAAAGTATTGCTTTATCATCATATCTCATGTATTCTTATGTAAGTGCTTTATAGAGCTTAATACTCCCGAAAGGATCTCCTTACATGACCCACTACGGCGTAATTATGGCCGGCGGCGGCGGAACTAGATTCTGGCCTCTGAGCCGAAAGGAACTACCCAAACAATTCCTGAACCTAAGCGGAGACGACCTGATGGTCAACGACACTATCGCCCGCTTAAGCCCCACCATAGACCCTAAAAATATCTTCATCGTCACCAACATAGCCCAAGCCCCCCTCATGCGTGAAGCAACCAATGAAACCATCCTTCCGATTCATATCCTTGCCGAACCTGCCGCCCGAAATACCGCCGCTTGTATCGGCTATGCCGCAATGGAAATCCTCAAAAAATACGGCGACGGCATTATGAGCGTGTTTGCTTCCGACCATTATATTAAAGACGTTGAAGGATTCAACAAAACGCTGGTTCAAACCTACGGCCTTGCCCAAAAAACCGACTGCTTAATCACCATCGGCATCAAACCCACCTTCCCTGCCGTTGGTTACGGTTATATTAAGTACAATACGTTTGATACCGACCGTGACTATCACGATGTCAGCGAATTTGTCGAAAAACCTGATATCAGAACCGCCCGAAAATACCTGCGCGATGGTAATTACCTCTGGAACAGCGGAATGTTTACCTGGCGCGTTTCGACAATCCTTAAATATTTTGAAGAACTTTTACCCGATATCTATAAATGCCTTAAAGATATTGAAAAAGATATGGGGACTGAAAATGAAAGCAAAACCATATCCGCAATTTATCCGACTATCCCGAAGATATCAATTGATTACGGTATTTTAGAACGCGCCAAAAAAGTAATGGTAGTTGAAAGCAAATTTGATTGGAGCGACGTCGGAAGCTTCGATGCATTGGAAGTCCTGCATGAAAAAGATGAAGACGGAAATGTCACAAATCAAGACCAGATTATGATTGATACAAAAAACTGCATTATTTATGCGAAGAGCAAATTAATCGCTACTCTCGGAGTAGAGGATCTGATTATTGTCGAAGCCGAAGACGCTATTATGGTCTGCCATAAAGACAAAGCACAAAGCGTAAAAGAGATACCTGATGAACTTAAAAAGCGAGGAAAAACCGAATATTTATAGAATTTTATTATGTAAACCGAACAAACATTTCGACTACAAAAATTGACTGTTTAGGTCAAAGTTTTCAGAACTTTTGTTCATTAGAAAATAGATAACAAAAACTCATTTCTCAAAATAAAATTCATGATTTTTCACAATTTGCTTCTACGCGATAATTAACATGTTTACCCCCTTGACTGAATGTGATATTATGTTGAATACTGACCCTTTTTACATAATAATGATAAAGCATGGTAGCATTATTATGTAAACTTAGGTGTTAAAATGATAAAATTCGACCTGAAATGACACATAAAAAGCAGATAAGGAGCTTATAATGACACATTTGATCAATGAAATTACTCTGGAAGAGTATATATCAAAAACAATGATTAGCTTAGGCGTTCCTGCACATTTAAAGGGATATCGATATCTTCGTTCGGCGATTCTTTTAGCGGCAAGAGATATGCAAGTAGTCGGAAGTGTTACGAAGCTTCTTTATCCCGAAATCGCCAAGATTTATGATACCACCGACCGAAAAGTTGAACGTGCGATTCGTAACGCCATTGAGATATCCTGGGAGCGCGGCAGTACTGATATGTTTGAGCAATTTTATGGTTATTCCAATCAAAGCGGTTGCCAGCGCCCGACTAATAGCGAGTATATTGCCAATATAGCCGATCAGGTCCAATTGCGGATTAGGGATGGGCGGTAGTTTTTTTGACAGGATAGTTGTCGCGCCTAATTATTTATGTTAAAATAAACATATGAAGCTCTTAAGCATAATCATTCCGTGTTATAACGAAGAAGAGAATATTGCCGACTTTTATAGCGAATTTATGAAGAACGCGTCTTATTTTAGCAATCACGGCTTAAATATTGAGATGTGTTTCATTGACGACGGTTCGACAGACGGAACAATGGCGGCGATTAAAGAGTTACAGCAAAAAGACGAACGCGTCCGCTTCATATCATTTTCGCGGAATTTCGGTAAAGAAGCCGCTATTTTCGCGGGTCTAAAAAAAGCGCAGGGTGATTACCTGGTTTTCATGGATGCCGATTTACAGGATCCCCCGTCCTTGTTACCTGAGATGTTTGGTTATCTGGATAAGGGGTATGACTCGGTTGCTACCAGGCGCGTAAACCGTAAGGGTGAACCAATGATTCGCTCCTTTTTCGCCCGGCGTTTTTACAAACTTATGAAAAAAATTTCAAAAGCAGAGATAGTTGACGGAGCGCGTGATTATCGTTTGATTACCCGACAAGTGGCAGATGCAATTTTATCGATGCCTGAGTATAATCGTTTTACGAAAGGCATCTTTGGTTGGATTGGTTACAAAACCAAATGGCTTGAATATGAGAATGTCGAGCGCCGAAAGGGGGAAACCAAGTGGTCATTTTGGCGCTTGTTTATGTACTCCCTTGAAGGGATCACGGCTTTTTCAACGGTACCGCTGATGATGGCATCAATAATTGGCCTGTTTTTTTGCATTATTGCCTTTGTCTTTATTGTTATTATCATAATAAGAGCGGCGGTTTTTGGCGATCCGACTTCGGGTTGGCCTTCTTTAGTCTGTATTATTTTGTTGGTTAGCGGTGTCCAGCTTTTTTGTATCGGAATTATCGGCGAGTATCTCGCCAAAACTTACATGGAAGTAAAAAAGCGTCCGCTTTATTTGGTCAAAGAAGAAGTTTGAGGAGTCAAAAGATGATCAGCATTATTGTCCCGATATATAATGCCGAAAAATATATTGTTGATACGATAAAAATGGTTCTTAAGCAAACCTACTGTGATTGGGAACTTCTCCTGATTGATGATTGTTCGGTTGATGAAAGCTTAACGAAAGTCAATGATTTTTTGGCAAAAGCAAACGCTTCCGTCCGCGCGCGGATTAAGGTTATAAAGCATGAAAAGAATTGCGGTGCGGCGCTTGCCCGTAATACGGGATTAGATAAAGCGGAGGGGCGTTATATTGCTTTCCTTGATGCCGACGATATTTGGTTTGCGGACAAGCTGGAAAAGCAGTTCAAATTCATGTTAAAAACAGGCGCGGCTTTTACCTTTACAGCATATGAGTTTGGTGATAATTTCGC
>WQST01000017.1:20344-22658 GCA_009787745.1 Lachnospiraceae bacterium | reverse complement strand
GGTGTCCAGTCTGCCTGATAAGACAAGTACGGTTTTGTCGCCGTTTTGGGTTTTGTTGATATTCATTGGTTTATCCTCCCTAAATTTTATTGATATTGATGTTCCTAATCTTCCATTAATACGCAACCGCTTTTCTTTGTATCATCACGCACAAAATACGGACAAGCCGTGCAAGACCCCGAATAGCCGGCGAACAGGGGAACTATACTCGCGGGGCATCCGACAACCGGGGAAACACCGGCGTTTAATCTATCCAGTTCCCGGTCGGTAATACCCTCAATCACACCCGCAAGACCGGAGGCTTGTTCATCAGACAGCGACACGTTGTTCATCTCCGCAAGTTTCGCAAGTTTTACGGCTCGGTGCGCGATACGGGCGTTTTCGGATTGTGCATTATGTTTCTTTCGGTTAAAAATATGTTTAAAAATAACAATCGCCCCCTTTCGGACTTGTCCACCGTATACATTTTAAGTATAGCAGACAAACGTCCCAAAAAGGGCGAATGTTTGAAAATCCTAACAAAACTTTTTTAGTGCATCGTCATACAGTACCCCTCGCCGCGTGTGGTTTCAATGAGAATGTTCTCCGTCGCGGCGGCGATTTTTTTCTTCAAACCGGAAATTTGAAACCGAATCGCGGCGGTATCCCCGTTCGGCGGTTGTCCCCACACTTTTTGAAAGAGGGTATCAGGCGTAAGCGTTTTCTTCTCGTTTTGCGCGAGAAGAAGCAACAAGGCAAATTCCTTTTGCGTCAACAGCAAATCCTCCCCATCGTATGAAGCCTTATTGCTTATCAAGTCAAACCGCAGCAAGCCGACAAAGATGCTGTCGCTCATCGTATGGGCGCGCCGCAAAAGCGCGTCAATCCGTGCCGTGAACACATCTAAGTCATAAGGTTTGGCAAGATAATCGTCCGCGCCGAGAGAAAGCCCTGTAACAACATCCCGCGATTCGCCTTTGGCGGTTAAAAGCAGGATAGGGAGTGATGAAACCGAACGAATCTCACGAAGCAAATCCAACCCCGAACCGTCCGGCAACATAATATCAATCACCGCAACATCCGGCGGCGCAGTCACCTCCGCTCCACGCTTTCCCGTTAAAAGCAGAGCCAATATCGAACGCGCTTCCGTAAGGTTTGCCGCCGACAAAGCTACCGCTCCCTGTAATTTCAACACTGCTATGTTGTTGCGCATGACATTTGGATTGTCCTCAACAAGCAATACCGTTTTTCCGGTCATTTATCTTCCTCCGTTTGCTCAGGAAAAATAAGCGTTACCGCCGTACCTTTCCCCATTTCGCTTTCTATCGAAACCTTGCCGCTATGTAACTCCGCAACTCTCTTTACAATCGCAAGACCTAATCCTGTACTGTTTCCACCCGATACCCCGCGTTCAAAGACTCGCGGGAGAATCTCGGGAGATATGCCGGAGCCGTTATCCCTTACCGTTAAGCGGTATTGTCCATTATCAATAATCCATTGTACATTTATGACACCGCCGCTTGTGTGCCGGTTGGCATTTGACAAGAGATTTACAAGCGCAACCGACAGCATATCCGCGTTTCCGTACATCGGAGCGGGTTTGATAATATCGCGTACAATGGCGTTGCCGTGTTTTTTGAACAACGGCTCGAAGATAGTAAGCGTAGTGTCGATAATCGCACCGGAATTGAACCGTTCCATTGGTTTTAACGATTCACGGCCGCGTGAAAAACTGAGCGAATCTGTCACAAGGTTTGCCGTCTGCATGGTTTGCTGCCATGCCTCACGCATAAGTTCTCTTGCGCCGCTGATATTTCCGTTGTCGATGAATTTTTCGGCAAGCTGTATGTCGGTGGCGATAACGGTCAACGGAGTTTTCATTTCGTGGCTGATATGTCCAACCATTTCCCTCAGCCAGTTTTGTGTGCGGACGGCATCCTCGTTTTCCATCAAATCATACTTGAAAACACCAAAATATATAAGAATTACTGACGACGCCAAAAATATAGGCGCAAAATAAATCCCGTGGAAATTCAAATTTGAAGCGTACAGCAAATGATAAATAATCGGGACAGTCGAGTTAAATATTAACAATAAATATTTAATCAATTGTCCGCCCCTTACAGGCGCGCCTTTATGCGCGAGTATTTTTTTTATTATGATTGCGCAAGACAGTAAAGCGCAAAATATAGGGTGTAAAAAACTAATCGGATAAAAAATGCCGCCGATTACCCCCAAATGATTGATGCCGCCTACGTCTTCAAGCTGCATAGATGTATAAAACAAAGTATGCCTGTCCGATGTCCATACAAGCAAAAGAACAAAAACAGGCANA
>WQST01000017.1:0-20338 GCA_009787745.1 Lachnospiraceae bacterium | reverse complement strand
TTTATACANCGCTTTCAATGCTGAGGGTAGATTAATTTCGCAGTACCGCCCAATGAACATTAAATAAAACGTAGATATAAACGCGCCACCCGCATACATAATTTTTACGGCGACAAAAGCCCCGTCTGTTGTGGTTGCCATCATCTCGAAAAAATAACCAAATTGGAATATCAATACACTGAACAAAGACAGCACGAAATATTCTCGTTTAACGCTTTTCATACGCACTTGAATCGTATAGGTTATACCCGCATAAACAACAAACGTTAGGATTACAATAGTAATAAAAATATTACTCATCATGTAGCGTCACCGTCTTTCTTCGGGCCGGTTTCCGGCTTCGCCGGTTGCATAGTACACAAAAACGGCATAGATGCGGGCTAAACCCCCGGCATCTATGCCGTTTTTATATATTTAATCACCCAAACTAACCTATTTATTTTGTTATAACCGTATGTACGGTAGTATCCTTTGTATCGATTTTTCAACCTATGTATCATTCGCCTCGTTATCCTATAAATATTTACCGCAATCAAACAACACTAAAAATTGATGCGATTTCCGCCGCTTCATCGAAATCACTACATAACAAATGCTCTGAAATTTTATCAAGTAATATATTGGTGGACGGCGACCATGTCTTTTTCATTAGCTCCGCCAATGCATAGTCGGCGGTGCTCACATCATACATTTCGCAAGCGTTCTTAATTTTGTAAAGCATTTCCCTTAATAACTCTGTATCCTCAACTATTTTCTCGCAAACAACCAAATCTTTTTCAGGGGTCAGTTCCTTGGTGAAACTACGCAGTGATTTGATGAAATCAGGTGTTTTTTCTTTTATCATTTCAATTTTTCCGCGTCTTCCGGCATGTTCCAATTCTTCGGCTATTTGTGATAAATCCGTTTTTCCCAAATTAGTGAGCGGACTTTTAAGGCCATGCACATTGACTATATATGTTTGCATATCGTTTTCATTGGCATAATCGCCTCCGGCGGCGATGGCCTCCAACTGAGTTAAGATTTTATCAGCATCGCGTAAAAACGCTTGCGTAAAACCTGAATCAATATATGACGAGGAACTATTTGATAAGTCCACTTCGCTGACGGCAGCTTCATCCCTAACTGCCTCAAGAACCTCGATTGGTTGCTTATCGCGGATCTGTTTATTTAATACTATATTTAACTGGCGTATATCAATCGGTTTTGAAATAAAATCATCAAATCCATTTGACAAAAATATTTCCGCCTGCCCCGAAACGGCATTGGCTGTCAATGCCACAATCGGTTGCGTATACCCTTGATTACGGATTATTTTCGTCGCTTCGATACCATCCATTTTAGGCATCATATGATCCATAAAAATAATATCGTAAACATTACCTGCTTCAATTTTTTCGATAGCCTCAAAACCGCTGTTCGCAGTATCAATCTTTAAGTTATAAGGGGTCAAAAGCCCTTTTGCAACATAAATATTAGTTTCGACATCATCGACCAAAAGAACACTGCCATACGGCATTGCTTCACGCGTTATCCGTACTCTTTTCATTTGAGTCCGATTAGCCGTTCGGAAACGACAAAGATTTTCCGCCATTTCCTTGCCCAGAATTTCCGTTCCCGATAGTTTCTGCGGCAACCTGACCGTAAACTCCGAACCTTTCCCAGGTTCGCTGTCAACCGTAATTGTTCCGTTCATAATACTGATTAAATTTTTGGTTATGCTCATACCAAGTCCTGTACCTTCAGTGGCGCGAGTACTGGAAGTATCAAAACGGACATACTCATCGAATAAAGTTACTACCTGCTCTTTACTCATGCCATGCCCCGTATCGCTGACGCGAACCACCAGTAAAGTTTCATTTTCGCCGTCCGCTTTTAACTCTGTCGAAAATGATAGTTTAATCGTCCCTTTATCCGTGTACTTAATGGCATTAGACAGTAAATTATTAAAAATTTGCTTAAGCCTAAGTTCATCACCCAATAAATATGCAGGCAGATTATTATCAACGCTCAGTTTGAACTTGATTTCCTTACTGCCGATATTCATCATATTAAGCATAGCCACATCATTAATTAAGCTGGCAAGGGCATATTGTGAAGCATTCAGTTCAAGCTTACCAACCTCAATTTTTGAAAGGTCAAGGATATCGTTTATTATGCCAAGTAATAAATCACCCGAAGAATGAATTTTTTCCAAAGCTTCGGTAACATTCTTATTAAGATTTTCGTTGAGTAAAAGAATTTCCGTGATGCCTAAGATAGCATTCATCGGAGTACGAATTTCATGGCTCATCGTCCGTAAAAAATCACTTTTCCATTTGCTTGCCCTCTCCGCTTCATAACGCTGCTTTTCAATTTCTAAGATTAAGGTTTTCGTTTCGGTAATATCCACAAAAGCGCCTGCGACGCGAATGGGATTCCCTTGCTCATCGCGGAATGTCTCACCCGTTGCATGAAAATAACCATATTCCCCATTTTTCTTTTTAACGCGGTATTCAGCATTATATGGGGTCATACCTGTTTTATCCGTAACATGCCTGCCGAAGGCTTCGCGGATCTTTTCACGTTCATCGGGATGAATGCGCTCGTGTAAGCTTCGCATTTTATTCGGGAAATCATTTTCATCAGTAAAACCTAACATTCGTCTTGCTTCATTCGACCATATGAAAGGATTTTCTAAATTTGTAGTGTCCTCTTTTACAACTTCCATTTCCCAAAGCCCTATTTTAGCCGCTTTGACAACGAGGTTAAATTTCTCTAATTGTAAATCATTTTGCTCCTTTATTCGCATAAGCTCACGTTCACGTTCACGAGTTTCTGTAATATCAGAAATAAAAACAACGATATTAAAATCATTGCCAAACTCAAACTTTTTCATTTCCACATCGAAAAATCTTACCACACCCTTAATTATCAGTTCGGCATCGAACTTTATTTGACCTTCTTTCATTGCTGTACTAAAGCGTTCTTTCACGCACACAGAAGGTTGCCCGTTTGATTGAATTTCAGGCATATGAGCATTTATATATTCGCTGAATTTTCCCGATAAATCCTCGTTTGGCTTTAATCCGAAAAATTCATATGAAGCTGTATTACAGTATTCTACCTTAAAGCTACTGTTAAATAGAATCGTCAGACGAGGGCTTGTATCAGCAGCAAGCCGCAGAAGCTCAAATCCATCATTCATCTTTTTCATTTACCTCCATATTGATAACATCACTATCACCGCTATAACTTAATTTTACCGCCCTGTATTCATCCCTTATCTCATAAAATACGTCGGCTATGATGGGGTCAAAATGTTTACCGGAACCTTCCATAATAATTTGAACCGCTTTTTCATCAGAAAAAGGGTTCTTATAAGGGCGTACGGAAACGAGGGCATCATATACGTCGGCAATCGCCATGATCCGCCCTTGAAGAGGGATTTCGGTTCCTGACAGCCCGTAAGGATAACCTGTTCCGTCCCAGCGCTCATGATGATAGCCGACAAACGAAGCGGCATTTTTCAAGAAATCATCATCCTCAACACGAGATGCCATCATATTAATTATTTCAACACCCTTTTTAACATGAGTTTTCATTATTTCAAATTCTTCATCGGTTAATTTGCCCGGCTTATTTAAAATGTGGTCAGGGATCGCAATTTTCCCGACGTCATGCAGTCTTGCCGATGAAATAAACGTGTCTAAATCCATCCCCGTCAATTCCTCGATATAGACGCCGCGGTTAAGCATTGCATTTACCAATATTGCAATATAGTCTGATGTGCGTTCAATATGACCGCCTGTTTCATGATCACGCTTTTCGACAACATCCGCGAATCCGAATACAATAGCGTTTTTCAAAAGTTTTATTTGCTTCATCCGCTCGTGGATGATATCGTCTATTTGGAGATGGGTTTTAATGCGATTTAATAGAACAGGCGCCGAAAAGGGTTTGGTAATAAAATCAATAACGCCTAAGCGAAAACCGCGAACTTCAATTGACGTGTCCGTCATGCCTGTTAAGAAAATGATCGGTATATGTGTGTAGGCACTTTTGGTTTTAAGCCTTCTTAATGCCTCGAATCCGTTCATCTCAGGCATTTCTATATCAAGAAGAATCAAATCAGGAATGATTTTGGAAAGTAACTCAAACATTTTTGCCGCTGACGGCATAGTCATCACGGTATATTGATCTTTTAAGACATTTTTCGCCATTGATAAATTTGCATGGTTATCATCGACGACAAAAATAGTTTTTTGCATGACTTACCTCTTCTTTCTTTCACAGATTAATGCCATTATAGCATTGTCTGCGCTTGAAAACAATGTAAATCATTATTAAAAAGTGTTTATTTTTTGTTCCGGAAGTCCGATATCGCCGAATAAACGCAGGTAAATGTTACAGTTGCCATGGCGGTCTATTTGTATCTTTTGGATAATCTGCTTTAGATGGGTGTTGGTTAGCTCGTCCATTGTAATGATATCTTCATATGATTTAAAGGTGCGATTTAAAATATCGGTAAGTTGGTTGCTTTTATCAGTATTATAAGAAATTAAATTTAAATCGCTTTCCGTTTTGTCAATCGATGAATTTAGAACAGTCATTTTGTCGCGTAACTCATCACGGCTGATTAAATCGTCCGTATACATATCCATATATTTTTTTCTTGCTTTATTTAATTTTTCAAGATTGCTCCGCAACTCTTCACCATATTGCTCATCGTCACTTTTTGTTTTATAGATGCGAACCAAATCGCTTGTAACACGTTTTACAACATCCGGCATTTCACGGAGAGCTCCGCCAAAATATTCTCTTAATGATTCCAACAATTCATCTTCATCAATCGCCATTCTGTTTTCACAACTACCCGTACCGTTGGCATTGCGCCCATTACATATCCAGCGTACATAAGTATTTTTATATGTATGGACTGTGCGCCGGAACGAATATCCGCAGTCGGCGCATTTAATGAGGGTGCTGAAAATATGTTTATTACTGTGCCGCTCGCGATTTAGGTTAAAAGCATCAAAACGTCCCGCCAAGATATCTTGCGCTTTTTCAAAAATATCGGCATTGACTATCTGCATCTCGGGACGAGAAGCCACGAACCATTCCGCTTGATCTTTTATCTTCCTAACACCTGTTAAAAAATCGGCGACTTCTTCCTTTCCGTTGATTATTTTACCGATATATATTTCATTTTTCAGGATTCGGGAAATAGCGTTTTGCGACCAATCGGAATCTCGTTTCGTTTTTATTCCTTCGCTGTTTAAAGTATTGGCGATTTTTAGCGCACCATATCCGCCTTTTACATACAGCGCAAAGATACGGTTTACAACCGCCGCTTCTTTTTCATTTATTGTTAGATTGAAATAATCACCTTTTACTTTGTCATAGCCATATACCATATTGGGGACACGGCCTTTTTCGGCATTTCTCTGTTTACCGAATTTCACACGTTTGGAAGTATTCGCGCTTTCTTCTTGTGCCAAAGCACCGAAAATAGTCAGGACGAACTCTGAATTGCCTAAGACTGTCATGTTGGAAGTCAAAAATAGGGTTTCAATATTCAACGATTTTAATAATCGGGTATGACTAAGTAAATCGACGGTATTACGGGCGAAGCGGGAGATATCCTTAACGATAACCATTTCAAAAAGTCCGTCGCCCGCATCACGCATAAGCCGTAAAAATTCTTTACGATTTTTGGTTTTCGTACCCGAAATACCCTCATCAGCATATATGCGGATAAGGGTATGGTTATTTTTTGCTGAGTACTCTTCAAAAAAACTCTTTTGAGCTTCCAGGCTATTTAGCTGATCGGTTGTATCGGTGGAGACACGGCAGTAGCATACAATATTCATGAGTTTAAGGCTTTCGTTTAATCAAATTGATACCGATAATGCTTTTTGATTGGTTATCATAGATATCTTTATATCGGTTAAAAATTGTTACTATTTACTTTTTCGACAGAATTTTCATGTGTTTCACGCAGTATGTTTTCGAATTTTATTTTACTGGCTTGGATGAAAATATTCGCTATGTATTTCCGCGTTTCTTCCTCGGTATTAGGGTTGTGATAACGGATGTTCAGTTTTGTTTTATTCAAAGGGAAATTTCCACCATCTTTAAATGTCTTTTAATGTATATTACTTGTACAGAAAAAAAAGACTACTTGCGGAAATTATAAGAGGAAGGAAACCTTTCGCATTTCCTCCCTCTTTATGTATGGTTGTTGTAAACAAGGAAGGTTTTAATGTTGCTGACTACGAAAGACGAGTATAATTGAGGAAATTATACATATTATAAATACGAAAAATTAAATTCTAGCTTTTATTGCTTTAGGGAATAATATTTGATATAATAATTTTAAGTTTTTGCTTGTATTTGTTTCGATTGTATTGGCTGGTCTTTCTGTCAAGTTCATCGCTCCTCTTACTAATTGGCTGAAAATTGATTTTATCATAAAAGGAGAAATGCTTATGAACGTTATAATGATGGCAACATATTGGCTGGGTGCAGGTGCTTGCGGGGATTGCAACCTCGACAAGACCAGGCGATAATCGTAACAAAACTATACAAGGTAAGCACTTTGAGGTTCGAGTCCTCAAATCCCCATTTAGCCTGATAATCAAAAAGAAGCCATTAATGTGAATCATATGGCTTCTTTTTTTAACTGAATACGCTTTTCTATTAATACATTAATGCAATACTATGGATAAATAATAAGTATTAAAGGCAGCTAGGATATGGAGATGGTCAAAGATTTGCTATTTTCATTTATAGGCAAATATAGTCAAATGCTTGATTTCAGACCATGGTTTATAGTAAACTGTTATTGTAGCCACTAATTGTAGCATCGGAAAGGATGTCTTAATGAATACAGTATTTTTAACCGCAGACGAAATTTATGAGATTGATAAATTATCAGAAATAGATTTACCAGACTACTTGCTTTCATTACCTGCCGAAAAGCGAGAGTTGGTATCGCATATATTTTCTAAAAATAGATCTGTAAAAGCTTGGAAAGTTATAGCCGATGAACAAATAGAAGGCGTTAGATTACTCACAAAAAAATTAGAAGAAAACGGTGTAACCACTATATGAAGACTTATACAATTTTCGCAGGTGTTAATGGTGCTGGAAAATCAACGTTTTTCAGATTGCTAAATATCGATTTTGGAATAAGGGTTAATGTTGACGAAATAGTGCGTGACCGTTTCAGCCATGATTGGAAAAATCAAAGTGCACAAATGCAGGCTGGTTACATCGCTGTTAAGATATTACATGAGTGCTTACAGGGCAATGTTTCTTTTAATCAGGAGACTACTCTAACGGGCACAACTATACTGTCTAATATTGCGAAGGCAAAGGCAAATGGATTTCAAATAAATCTTTTTTACGTTGGCTTAGAGAGTGCTGAGCTGTCTATTGAGCGTGTTGCGTTAAGAGAACGTGCCGGTGGACACGGAATACCGGAAGAAGATTTAAGACGAAGATATACGAAATCGTTTGAAAATCTTAAATTAGTAATGCCTATATGTGATAGTGTGCAAATATATGATAATTCCGAACTTAACCCATTTGATACATTGAGTCCTTTGCTTATCGTTAAAAATTGTCAAGAAGTCAAGTGGAGTGAAAGCCGATGTCCACAGTATTTGAAAAATATGCTGCAAGAATATCGTGTAGGACTTAAAAATTGAAGTTTTCAAAAAAGCGGGTAATGCCTTATTACTCATAATCAGGTATTTTCATTAAAAAATATTATTTCCCAAATATGATAATCAAGAAAACTCAAATGCTAACATGCAAATTTATTGCTATAAATTATGTTCTATTACTTCAACAATATCTGATGAGTGCAAGTATAAAAATTTACTCTTAGCATTTACCAATGACCCAAAACCTGGCGAAAGAAATGGCGGAGCATTGGCGCTGGCTGATAACATAACGTCCTTCGTTGTGAAAAATCCGCAAAATTTAACAAATGCGGCTCTTGCAAAATATCGCTATATTGCATTCATTACTGTACCGCCGAATTTATATGAGTTATGATGATGAGGTAGACGGAAAAAGAATTGGCAATATTTCATCTTGTCGTATTTTATACATTCGCATCATGGATGATGTAGGTCGATGGGATCGTGAAAAGGGGTTGCCAATTGCTTATAGAGCTGATGATCTTACAAAAATAGCCGCGAATGAAAATCTTATTTTTCCTGGCGATATTAATATGCGTATAAGAGAAACAAAACGCATTGATGATTTTATCAAAGATACATTTAATAATCAGAGCGAATAATAAATCATCCTGTTCCGAAAAAGCAAACTGCTTTTCTGGTTGCTAGCACCAGCTATAGAGTTCTTCCTCTATTCCACTACCCAGAAAATTCTTTCGCATTTAACACATCCATATGTACGGTACTCTTACTTATGCCAAAATGTTTCGCACATCGCCTAACAGTTGCATTGTGATTAATAATATAATTAGCGATATCGATTGCCCGCTCTTCAATATAATCCTTCAAAAGTCCCTCGTCATACGTTTTTTACATTCTATGACGAGGGGGCATTGATTATGCGCTTTTGTTTAGGTGAGAAGCCTTAATCTATACATTCATCTCCGCCGTTAAAACCACCACCGCCCTGGCTTCAACTTTGACTCTGCCATCTTGCGACAAGTTTACTGCCTTCCGTGAGGTCGAATCTTCTGCGCATGTATCCGCCACCTGAATCCAACGCAACGACTCCGGAAGGCGGGGCAATTCCATATTAACCGATTCCCAGTAAGTATTAACCGCTATATAAACGATATCATCCTCACCGTTTTCTTTTTCCCCGGCGAACATCACCCCGATGTTTCTGCCTTCATGACCAAAATTATTATTCCATGCACGTTCACCGTGAAAGCTTACATCAGGGAAACCCAAAGAACATGGCTCCGTTACATATCTTATCGCCGGATGCGCTTTGCGGAAAGCAATCATAAATTTAAAAAAATCGAAGATATCGCGATTTTTTTCGAGCATACTCCAATCAAGCCAAGAAATTTCATTATCTTGACAATAGGGATTATTGTTACCAAACTGAGTATTCAAAAACTCGTCCCCGGCTAAAAACATCGGTGTTCCGCGACTGCAAAACAAAACCGCGCAAGCATTTTTGATAAGTTTATTACGCAGTGCCAATACTGTATGGTCGTCAGTATCACCCTCCGCACCACAGTTCCAACTGCGGTTATCGTCAGTCCCATCAGTATTATTCCAACCATTTGACTCATTGTGTTTACGGTTATACGCATATAGGTCATATAGAGTGAATCCGTCATGACAGGTAATGAAATTTACGGAAACATGGTTCCCCCGTTTAATCGGGTTATAAAGATCGACCGAACCGGCAATCCGCTGTGCCGCCGCATAGCCAAGTCCTCCGTCGCCCTTCAAAAACGACCGCATATCGTCACGGTATTTGCCGTTCCATTCCGCCCATCTGTTCCATGCAGGAAAACTTCCGACTTGGTAAAGGCCGCCTGCGTCCCATGCTTCGGCAATCAATTTTACACCGCTTAAGATTGGATCAAAAGCGAGAAGATGGAGAAGCGGCGGTTGATTCATCGGCGAACCATCCTCATTCCGCCCCAGAATCGAGGCAAGGTCAAAGCGAAACCCGTCTATCCGATAATTGACCACCCAGTATCGCAAACATTCCAAAATCATTTGGCGAACGATCGGATGATTGCAATTGAGCGTATTTCCGCATCCGCTATAATTATAATAACGCCCGTTCGGCGTGAGCAGATAGTAAATATTATTATCCAAACCTTTAAATGAGAAAATACGCCCGTTCTCATCACCTTCCGCGGTATGATTAAACACGACGTCCAAAATAACTTCAATCCCATTTTCTTTAAGCGCATGAACTAAGCGCTTTAATTCATTGCCGACCCCATTACACTCCATCGTCGAAGCATAACTTGTATTAGGGGCAAAAAAACTAACGGAATTATATCCCCAATAATCTATTAACTCGTTTCCGTTATGATTTCTAAAACTAAGCATTTCGTCAAATTCAAAAACGGGCATCAGTTCAACCGCATTTATTCCAAGTTCTTTCAAATATGGAATTTTTTCGATAATCCCGTCAAATGTCCCGGGATTTTTGACTTCGGAACTTAGATGCTGTGTAAATCCGCGAACATGAAGCTCATATATAATCAAATCTGACATCGGAGTCCTGGGCATTTTTAAATCTTCCCAATCATAATCATCCCTCACCACGCGAGCCTTGTATTGTCCTGTTACAGGAGAGCGCCACTTGCTTTGATTCGCTACCGCTTTTGCATATGGGTCGAGCAATTTATTCTGCGGACTGAATAATAGGCCTTTACTCGGATCACAGGGCCCGTCAAGGCGATAGGCATACTCTAACTCGGATATGTCTAACCCAAATACCACGATAGAATAAACATGACCTATCTTGTAATGTTCGGGAATTTTTATTTCCGCCGTCGGTTCTGTTTCCCCGCGCTTAAAAAGCAACAGTTCACAAGATGTTGCACCGCTTGATTGAATAGTAAAATTGACTCCGCAGGGTATCGCTGTCGCACCATTTATATCATAAAATCCCGGTCGGACATCATATCCGCAGATATTATCCAGAGGTGTCAGATTCACTTGCATTTAAATTTCCTCCTTCATACAAGATATTTAATCATCTTTTCCAAAACTTCATCCAAATCCAACGGCTTCCCGATATGCCCGTTCATACCCGCCGATATGCATCTTTCAACATCATCTTTAAAAACATTAGCCGTCATTGCGATGATCGGAATTTCTTCCGCCCCGGGGATGGGAAGATGGCGAATCATCCCGGTTGCGGTAAGACCGTCCATAATCGGCATTTGAATATCCATAAATATCAAGTCATATCGCTTCTTATTCATTTCGATCATTTCGACGGCTTCTGCACCATTCTCCGCACAGTCAATCAAAACCTGCGTATCTTCTAAAAGTGAAATTAGTATTTCCCGGTTAATTTCAATATCTTCAACCAGCAATATTTGTTTACCCGCAAATCGTCCTTTCGATATATCTAGATAAATGGATTCGGTATGACGCGCACTTTTATCAAGGCATTCGGTAATACAATTAATTATCGCCGATGAAAAAAGCGGCTTAATCAAATATCTGTCAACACCTGCGACTTGCGCTTCACTTTTTATTTCAGACCAATCAACCGATGAAATCATAACAACGACGGACTGCATACCGCGAACATTTTTTTTGATTTTCTTGGTGAGCTCCATCCCACACATCTCGGGCATTTTCCAGTCTACGAAATAAATATGATAATCACCTTTTTCATTGATCATTTTCGCGGCTTCTATACCATTACTCGCAGTATCACAATTAATATTTAATGTCTTGAATAATTCCTCAAAATAATCGCAGACATATTCTTCATCATCAACCACCAAAATCCGCATTGTATCCCAATTAATCTCCGGCGAAAGAAGTGAATTAATATCTTTTTCCCCGCGTTTGATGCGGATTGTAAAAATAAACCGAGCCCCTTTACCAAGTTCCGATTCAACCCAGATTTCACCATTCATCAACTCAATTATACGCTTAACTATAACAAGCCCTAACCCCGTTCCGCCGAATTCCCTGCTAATCCCGTTGTCAGCCTGTGTAAAGGGCATGAAAATTTTCTTATGATTCTTCGGATCAATACCAATACCTTCATCAGCAACCTCAACCCGTAATGTGCAAAAATCGTCCGTTTCTTCCACGACCGAAACCCCAAGCTTGATATTGCCTTCTTCTCTGGTAAACTTAATCGCATTGGATAAAAGATTCGTTATAACCTGAGAAATCCGGTGATCGTCGCCAAAGAGGAAATGCGGGACATTATTACTGATATTAACCGACAAAGATTGCCGTTTCGAATCAATACGATAGTGAACGATCGATAAAACTTTTTGTAACATTTTTTCGAAACTGAATTCAATCGGTGATAGTTCAAGCTGGTTCGCTTCGATTTTGGACATATCAAGGACATTGTTAATAACACCAAGCAAATGCGCGGAAGCGTCGCCAATTTTATTGAAGGCGTAGTTTTTCCGCTCGATATCAACTGCTGTTTCACCGATATTGGTCATCCCAATAATTGTATTCATCGGTGTGCGCATTTCATGGCTCATATTGGATAAAAATTCAGTTTTGGCTTTATTCGCGGCTGTCGCTTGTTCCAGTGCATCCGCAAGATCACGTTCTATTTCATTTCGGATAAGCGCACCGGCACATAAATGCGCTGTTGAACGCAATGAATCCAGTAATTCCTCTTCGAAATAGCGATATTTCGTATGATCTTCCAACGCGATAAGCCCCCATAATTTTCCGCGGGTAAAAATAGGGACAAGGAACAAAGCCTTAATTCCGAAATGACTCAGGAATTCCACTTCATCACCTACTAACTTTTCAACATTCATGTTAGCACATTGACCCTCTGTAACAGTATTTAAAAAACGTTCAATTGGCGGGATATCAGGCAGTAAATCCTCATCCAATGGGACTGTCTTACCGCACCACAGATAGATCTGCCCCAGCAATTCCGTTTCCTCGTAATAGCGGTATACAGCAATTCGGTCTAAGCCCGCAGAAACGGCAATCGGTTTCAAAGAAATGCTTAAAACATCTTCGAGTTTTTCGCTAAAATTCGCCAGCAACATATTTGACATTTCATTTAAGTACCTAAGCATTTTTTCACGATTGAAAAGAGCTTCAATAATTCGCACTTGTTCAGTTAGATCACGCGTATATCCCGCGACAATAAAATCATCTTTGAGCTTAACCCTTACCAATGTAATCTCGGCGGGAAAATCTGTACCATCACTGTTTTTATGAATCCACTCAAAAACACACTGGCCTTCCGTAAATGCCTGCGTAATTCTCATCTTTGCCGCATCGTAGGAACGCTGTCCATCAGGTTGGAATTCCGGTGATAATTCATAAAAACGCTCCCGATACTCATCTTCATCTTTCAAATCAAAAAGAATGAGACAGGCTTTATTACAATCTATTATATTAAAATTTTTATCCCATAAATGACAACAAAGCGGGGTCGCATTCAACATCAACCTAATGCGCTCTTCCGCTTCACGTAAATTATGTTCCTGTTCATAGCTGTTAAATACACTGCCGAACATCATCCCGACCGAACTAAGTATTTGCATATCATCAAATGAAAACATCCGCTCCGTCCGGCAGTCCCCAATACCAAAAAAGCCCCAGAATTGGTCATTTAAAAATAAAGGTATTACACCGATTGCTTTAATTCCCGACCCGCCAATAACTTTGTAAGCATCATCCGTTACTTGTGAAATAGGCACATTGATGCTTTCACCGCGCAATAAAATTCTTTGAAATTCAGGAACCGAATCATAATTTATACTAAAACCAATCGGGATAGGGGCACACTGCTGCCCAACGCCGCTTAACCATTCATAACGCTGAACGCAGTGCAGTGAGCCATCAATCAATTCGTTCCGCCAGATTTGGACACGGTCAACATCCATACAGTATCCGACCAGCTGCATACCCATCAGAAGTGAATCAAGGCTTTCTTCTTTATTACTGACAAGTAATATCCGTGCCGCTTCATTGACCGTTGATAATAAGTTATCGCGACGGATAAGATCTTTCATTGATTTGCCTGATGCTTCATTGCCCATATGAAATCCTCCTGCTTTGCAATAAATCATATCACGAATGCTGTTAAAATTCAAGTTTCGCAATATAACGCAAAAATTCACCTTTTTTTCGCATTCTCGCATACGAATAACAAATCGACCTTAATATATAGTAGTTTTATTTTCCTTCAACGTTGAATATAAAGCATTTTAAGTATTGTTGTAATATTCTCACCTCATCATTTCAACCGCAAGCAAGCTATAATTACGCCATAAAATACTTGACACATTCTTTTATTTAATTTAAAATTAATCAATGGTCTAAAGTTATATTTGAGGTGGAAATGAAAACGATAATAATCTACGCTACCAAAAGCGGAGCAACCCGTGAAATAGCCGAGCGAATCGCAAAAAAATTGGGAGATACAGTTCTTTATGATATAAAGCAGGGAACCGCTCCCGCTATTGAAGAATATGACAATATAATAATCGGTTCTTCCGTTTATGCAGGAGCATTCCGTAAAGAAGCGAAAGAATATTTAATTAACAACAAGGATTCTTTACTAAAAGCCGCCAAGGATAAAAACCTTATTTTCTATATTTCAGGATTAGATCCTTCAGGAGAAAAGACCGGCTTAAGCAATAACGTTCCTCCTGAATTATTAGAAGCCGCGAAAGCTGCTTATTTCTTAGGCGGAGTATTTGATCCCAAAACGGCAGGAACGCTTGGACGTTTAGCAATTAAGGTAATTGCTAAATTAACCGATTATACAGACACAATCGATAACCCCAAAATTGATCAGCTCGTGGAATTAATAAAATAAGACATCAAGGTTTTGATGAGGACATAAGCATGAACTATGAATTAGGATTTTTTACAATTCCTGAGCTTGAGTTAGATGAGATAAAAGCAGATAATTCTAAATTTTCGGTATTTCACGAAAGTGTCGACCGATTTATTGATATATTTCCTGATAAATCAGACGAACTTCGCAAGTGCTTAGAAGTCGAAGATTATGAAGCACTGGTATCGTCATTAATTCAACTTATGGATATGCTTAAAAATATTTATGCGAATAAGTTAGCGGCAGAATGTTTAAGGCAAATCAACGAACTTGAAAACATAAGAGAATATATTAATTATGACGGTATTGAAGGTGATTTAACCCATCTGTTATCCAGCGTTTCTATGTTATCGATAGATTTGCAAATGCAAGAAGTAAAAGAAGAAAACTTAATTCCGTCAGAAACAGCCCCTGCCGAAAAACCCCCGGTTGCAGAGCCGATAGCCCCAAATACGAAACCAATATTAATTACCGAAACCAAAAGTAATCAACCCCCACATCTATTACTTGTTGATGATTCATCAATATTCCTAAATCTGATAACTGCATTCATGAAAGACTCAAGGTATCACTTAGTATGCGCTAATTCCGGTGCCGAAGCGGTTAGTTATATTAAGCAAAACAAACCTGACATGTTTATTTTAGATATATTGATGCCTGAAATGGATGGATATCAGCTGGCAACTAAGATAAGGGAAGCCGGGCATACCGCCCCCATTATTTTCTTAACGAGTAATTCCAGCCGCAGTGCCGTAATAAAAGCCGTAAAGGCGGGAGCCGTTGATTTCGTTCTTAAGCCTGTACGAAAAGATATGCTTCTTAAGAGAATCGAAAGTAATTTGAACGCTTATCCATTTGTTACGAAAGCTACGTTATGATTTTTCTTTCGTAGAGCCGATTTGCCGCGTGTACCGGTCATGGAAATGTTAAAAGTTATTGCACAATAAAAGCTATTATGATAAGGAGAATTTATACTATGTCAAATGCAGTTTATTATGTTTCTTACAAGCTAAAGAAAAACACAATTACGGCGGATTTTTTACTTGCATCAGAAAAGCTAAATGACGAGCATATTTCCAAACAAAAAGGTTATGTCTCGTGGAAGCAACTTGTTGACGGCGAGACATGGGCAGATATATGCACTTTTGAAACAATGGATGACCTAAATAACTTTTTGGAAGTATCAAAAACACCCTGTGAAGCCGCTTTGGCATTTTATTCTTTTATTAACTTGCCAAGTTGCAAATCCCATTATTTCTCTGTTGAAAGGAGTTACGAATAACAGATATTTCGTGGAATAAGCACGGGGAGTAGCAAATGACCGGTACAGATTTTTGCATACAGTATATTGATGATATACCCATCAGAACAAAAATACCATATAACTTTTCTTTTCTTAGCAAATACGGAAAAGTTTTCAAAGTTTTTGACGATCAGGATTCAGGAAATCTTTGTTTCGGCATTAAGGATGACAACCGACGATATTTTATCAAGTATGCGGGAGCGCCGACTGTACGGGCTTGTACTCGATGATGGTGACTTTCTTCGAAAGTACCGAGGGTAAGCGTGAATTGCCGAATGGCAGGAGTATGAAAGGACTGACAACGTACCTGGCGGGATAGTGGAACTTAATGAACAAGTCAGAATTGCCGGGTGAGCGAAGCGGTAAGAGCGGGAGCAATCCCGCTCCTCTGCCTTTTGGAAAGCTCATTGATATCTAATTTATAAGTAGTTCACAACTTTGCAAGCAATGGTTTTGTGTCCACAACCCGACTTCGCAAGCTAGGGAAATGGGTACCAGAAAACTCAAATGCGTTTCCTTTTAAGCCGGCGAAACCGGCTGCTGCGGATGATCTACGACCATCCTACAAGTCGAAAATTTCATTAATTAAGATTCAGATAAAAGCTATCGTAGTACTGCCGATTCTATTGATAAAGGTTGATAGTTAAAGTCTACGTTGATGTTTTTAATTTTCACTATAAACCGATAGGCATCATCTAAATTATATTTATTAATATTCAAACTGGGAACATTAGTAATCTGGCTGTCTATCAGATTATCGTCTTGATACACCTCCCAGTAATACTCATAAGCCTGAGTAGAACACTCTTCACTTATCCAATGTCTTGCCCGTAAAGTCTGCACGCCATCAATTTCCTCAATAACAATATCTGCAATGCCAAAATTTATGACAATAACATCGTTAATGATACCCACAGAACCTTCTGCCGGCCATGCCGGCATATTCGTACTGAGGATTACTTCCCTTATTTGATTTCGCTCATTATAATCAAGCAACGGATCTAAATGTATACCTTGAAGATTGCCAATGTTAGCAATAAAATGCCATTGATGCCATTCCTGAATGGGATCATTATTTTCATAAATCCTAAGAAAAGAAGAGCTACCGAGTGAGTATCCCCCCGATTCCGGGAATACGTTTCGGACTTCCGGATAATATTCACTTGGGACACCACCAAAGAAACCAACTTGACCGGAGGTGATTTTAGGAATTAAAGGATCTATATTCGTTGAGATTCTTGTAGTAAGTGCGATAGTTCTCTGGTTAAAATAATACGCTTTCAGATAATATACGTTATTTATCATAATGTAGTACGCGACTAAAAAAACGAGGCAAAGTTTAGTGGCTTGTTTTACGATTAAGTAAATATTATTATAAGATTCCGAAATTATATTTTCGGAAATGATAATAGCAAAAATCAAGATAAAAACAAATGCATAAACCATATCAATTCTCGTTCCGCCATCTGTAAAAAAAATAGCAAAATTAGCGGCTAGCGGTATTAATGACAGTACAAATATAAGAGTGAATAACCGGAAAGGCTGCTTATATATTTTTTGCTTTATAATAATAGCCACCAAAAAAAGTAGCAAAACCACAGTCAAAAAGATATAAATCATGCTGATAATCTCAATTATTGAATTAAAGTAGAAATTATGCTTAAAAGCATGAAAGAAGCTATGATATGTTTGTTTAAGTGCATTAAACAATCCAGAAACAGAAAATAATCTGTCACTCATGCTCTCAGTACTCATGCCCTTATATCCGCTAAGTTGAATATTAAAAATATGGGATGATAAAGGTAGAGATATTAAATAAAGCGTACCACCTAAAATACCTAATAACAAAAAACGTAAAGTGAAAATTTTAATCTTATAGTAATCAAAGTCTGTAATAAGCAATTCATTTATCAAAATAAATAAGCATAGTATAACAGCAACATTCACATTGTGTTGATATATTGCTAAGGTACACATTAGTAGAAATGCACCAATTAAAAAACCAAATCTATATTTTACTGTTATGAAAACAGCTATTACTGCGAGCGGAATACCAAAATGGTAGTTAGGGGAGTCATATAAAAATAGATTAGTGACGGAAACAGTTGGAAATGTAGCAAGAAGTGCGCCGATTATGAAAGCGTTAAAATTATTTTGGATATAAAATAATTTGCAGATATAAAAAGCAGATATGGCAATAAATAGTGACACGAAAATTCCGCTTGTATATGGTATTACATAGCCAAAACTAAGTTGGTTAATGATTGTGTTCAGCCATCTTCCCGAAGAAACATATGGTTCCCATCGTAAAACCATACCTACATCATGATCCCCAAAATATCTTCCCGTATATACAAAAAGATGTGAAAAAAATCCAACGATAAAAGCACAAAACAAAGAAACTTTAGCTGTCTCAGGTTGATTGCCCCACCATCTTGATAGCATTCTATCAATCTCAATTGTTCTTTTTATTTGGTTCATTAGTGACTCCTTGAAATGAAAAACAATAAAACGTTACGTTCATATTAGCACGCATTATGCGTTTTGTAAATATTATATACGCATATTGAGTACTTTTATTCCTATCGTAATGAGTCCGTTATATACTTGATCATAGTGTAATATTGTCAAGTAACATTTAGGATACATGTCCTGCGAAAGGTGATATCGTGCAAATCGGAGACAGGATACTTAGATTATTAGAAAGCAAATGCATGTCTCAGAAGCAACTTGCGAGACAGCTTAATATTTCTTATTCAACTTTGAATGGATATGTAAAAAATAATCGCGAGCCTGATTATGCAACAGTAATAGCAATTGCTAAATACTTTGATGTTAGTGTAGACTATCTGGTTGGTGCATTAGGAAGCAGACAATTAGATGATTTGAACAAAGAAGAATTACAGTTAATTGAATCATTCCGACTTTTATATAACGATCAGCAAGATTTTTTTATTGAGCAAATAAAATTAATTCTCAAGCAAAACAGCAAAAACAAAGCAAAATCATCCACTATAATTTTCAAAGGCGATACAGACTCAGAGAAGATAAATAATGCCTAATCATAAATACCGGTACTATTGATGATGAAATTACGACCGCGTGCGACCGCAATTTTATAATTTTCAATCAAACGGAAAATCAAAAGCGAACGCCTCCCAAACAATAAAAAATTGGACAGGGTTCGCATTAGTTCCTAAAGACGGAAAGGATTGTGGTAAATCCGAACATTCAACATCGGACAGGCTAATCGTTCTCGAATCAGCCTTGAAGCTATACGTCAGCACGATTTTATCATCGTACAGGTATATCGCGTTCACGAAGATGTCGATTATCGCCCACTGATTGCGCGGTCTATGTATGAGCCGACTATTGTGATTCCTTTGCGTTCGGCGGAAGCCTTGCACTCACGGAGTTGCCCCTCAACCGATTCTTCCCGCTGACCTGTGCTGCTGTAGCGAGCGTAAATCACTCCGCGCATAAGTTTCACTTGCCTTTGTTAAAAAATGATGTGTTACAGTTTGTTAATAAAGTCACAAACTTTTTCATTCCAGTTATATAGGTTATTCTTATTTTGAGGTACAAAATGCACCTTGCTAACAAGCTCCGGCAGAATTAGATTATTCAACTCCTGTTTATATTGACCCGGCACAATACAAGCATACAAATAATCCGAAAGAATAACTTCATCTTTCACCTTTATTGGATGATAGCCGTCGTGAATATGTTTGGGATGTTTTTTTACGTCCTCATATCGAAAATAAAAGCGCACTCCGGCATTGAAATTACCTTTTTCTAAATCGTCTTCACTTGGCATATTCTCCGACAGCACAACGTAATCTCCTGTCATTTGCTCGCCCCCGCAAAACATAATATACTCAAAGAAATCCGCAGGGTCATTCCAAAGACTGTTACGCTTGTTATATGCCAGTTCATCTCCGGTTTTTCCGTAAACTTTTATTGCCGAAAGCAACTTGCCGCAAGATAAAATTTTCTTTGCAGCTGTAGCATCAGTTGCGTGATAAACAAATTTTTCAGTAGGCATATCCGTTATATCAAGGTTTCCGGTAGCATCTATAACAACCTGTAAGGTATTTTCATCTTCACAAATAATTTTCGTTTCTCTGCCATATTTTTTTTCGTATCTTACGAACGCAACCGCATTTTTTAGTTCCGATGTTGAAATGTGCGGATAATCAGACAGAACAAAATAATACACACCCTGTTCAATCCCAAAAGAATCCAAAGTTGACGGATTTGAAAGTTTGAGAATCATTCTTTTTCCCCCGCCATCTGAACAAGCATTCCCGATGGTCGTAACTTTCTTCGAATATATACTCTTTTTATTTTTCTTAATTTAGTGTCTGCTGTCTAACCGGTAACAAATGCTACTTTTCTCTGTATGCCAAAATCATTTATGATTTTTAGATAAATGCTACAAATGTACCTCCTATCTGCTCCACGCTGTCAGTGTATTCCTGTTTTTATCTATTTTCGAATACTTACCGGGGC
>WQST01000016.1 GCA_009787745.1 Lachnospiraceae bacterium | reverse complement strand
CGGCGGCACTCGCCAAGTGAAATCCTTTGAACCCATCGGTTACGGCGGCGGCGCCCAGCTCCCACGCTTTATCAAAATAGCTGTTTTTGATTGCCGAAACAGTAACCGCGGAAACGGTATCAGCCATGCCGACAAAAGGCACTAAGTCACCTTTCCCGATACAACTGTTGATATAATCAGAATCAAACATTTTCGGATTTACATAGTTGTAGCCTTTTCCGTAGGCGCAGCGCATACAGTCAATGACTGAACTGACTGCCGCTTCGCCGCTGTGAAACGCTATTTCAAGTGATCGGCCGTCGTATTTATTGTTAATAGTTATTTTCATAATATTTCCGTGCATTTCACAAGCTTCACAATGCCGATTAATTATTCAACATTCAAGATTTCTGCAAAGCCTGTCATTTCAAACACTTCCATAATCTCATCCGATACATTGACCAAAGTCAGGGACGCGCCTTTAGCTTTGGCAGCTTTTTCGCCCATTAAAAGAACGCGAAGCCCCGCCGACGACACATAGGCAAGCTCGGAAAAGTTAAGCTCGATTTGCTTTGCGGTGTCAAATTCGGGGATTAGGGTTTCCTGTAACTTTGGAGCGGTGGTGGTGTCAAGTCTGCCTGACAGGGTAAATACGGTTTTATCACCGTTTTGGGTTTTGTTTATATTCATGGGAAAAATCCTCCTTTAATCAACTCTAGGTGTCATTCTGAGCGTAAGCGAAGAATCACTTCACTTTTTACCTAGATTCCATCCACGCCACAAATTCGTCCGTGGTCATGGTAAACTCCACATGGGTCACAGCGTCCTTGCGAACAAGGAACTCGCTCAAACCGTAAGCGCCTGAATCAGCCGCCCAATCGTAGGTATAGCCGAGCCGTGTCCACGGATAAGCCGAATCAAAGTACGACCAAATGATGTTACTGTCGAACCACGCCTTGTATTCCTCGCTCACATCTTCCGCAAAGCCTGCCGCACCGACCGTATCGGACAATCGCCATGCGTAGGCGGGGCGTGTGATATCATCAAGGTTTGTCCACATTGCGCTGAAATGGGTGTACTCCCGATCCTCGGGCAGGCCGATGAGTTGTTTAAACCTAAGTTCCCAATCGGTTACACCGTCTTTGTTTTCCTTGTACCACTTGACCATTTCCTTATCCGTGAATGTCCATACCGCGCCGTACTGCAACACATATTCCTCGCCCGCGGCATAACTGTCGGGGAAACGGTGATAGGTGAGCATAAGCACTCTGCCTTGGTCATCCCAAGAAACCATGTCACTGTCGGTTGTTATTGCGACGAGCGGATAAATTTCATCGTCCTCAATAATCATTGCGTCTAAAACCGCCGCTTTGTAGAGTTCGGCATTGGTTTTTGGTGTCTCCGCCTGCGATGCTTCAGTGTTCGTCGTGTTGCTCGTTCCGCATCCTAATAGATTCGTTGTCATACCGATGCTAAGTACCGCGATTAAAAGAAAAGCAATACCTTTGCTGCGGATTTTTGTTAATAGCGTTTTCATTTTAGTCCTCCAAAGTTATATTTTTTGATTCGGCTTCCATGTTACAGTCAGCCGATTACGCCCGCTTTCGTATTCGTGGGTTACGCTCTCGGTGCCGCTCTTTACCATTATCGCTTCCATTTCGTCGTTAGCGAGGATGTCGCGGGCTTCGCCGCCGTACTCCGCTGTGACGGTGAACAGGCTTTGGTTTTCGGGAAAGCTGAATGTCAAGTCGGCGGGTTCGGATTTCGGCATCAAGTTCGCCAGTTCCTCAACAATTAGCTGTGCTTTATACGCGCCTGCCTTGCTAAGAGCGTTAGTTTCGCAAAACAGGATAAGATTGTTCATCATTTCGATGAAGTCAAAGCCTTCCGATGTTATAGTATAGCGGTAACTTTTTATGCGATGGATGAATGCCCGCGTCTTTTCGCGCTTGGGGTTTACGAAAATCACATCAGGCGGCCCTTCTTCGTAGATACCTCCCTCATCCATATAGAGAATCCGCGTTGATACATTCCTGGCAAATTCCATTTCATGGGTAACAATTGCCATCGTCATGCCCGACTGTGCCAGCCGTTTAATAACAGCCGTTACCT
The DNA here is from genome assembly GCA_009787745.1 of Lachnospiraceae bacterium. Lineage (GTDB taxonomy): Bacteria > Bacillota > Clostridia > Lachnospirales > Lachnospiraceae > UBA935. The sequence goes on along the minus strand of WQST01000016.1, from coordinate 21,611 downwards.
CTCCTACCATGGTTGGGTCGAGGGCGCTCGTCGGCTCGTCGAACAGCATGATGTCAGGTTTCATCGATAAGCATCTGGCAATCGCGACACGCTGTTTCTGACCGCCTGACAGCTGATCGGGATATGCGTCCGCTTTCTCTGAAAGCCCCACGGTTGCAAGTAGCTCCCGTGCTGTTTCCTCCGCTTCCGCCCGCGGTATGCCAAGCAGTTTTGTTTGCCCGACACAGAGGTTATCAAGCACGCTCATGTGAGCGAACAGATTGAAACTCTGAAACACCATACCCATTTTTTTGCGGATTTCGTTAATATCGGTTTTCTTATCGGTGAGGTTTTTGCCCTCAAATTCGACGACACCGTCTGTCGGCGGATCCAGCATATTTAAAGCGCGGAGAAAGGTGCTTTTACCCGTTCCCGAAGGACCGATGATGGTGATAATCTCGCCTTTTTCGATCGTGGTTGTTATTCCCTTGATTACATCGTGTTCGCCGAAACTTTTTCTCATGTTTTTTACGGTAATCATTTCTTCGCCCTCCTTAAGCGCTTATCGGTTACGCGGTTAATATAGTTGAACAGCCAAATCATGACTGAAGCCGTAATCAGATACACAAGCGCCACCGTAATCAGCGGGAAGAAAGCGTCATAGGTGCGGCTTCGGATAATATCTCCCGCTTTCGTCAAGTCCATGATGGAGATGTACCCGACCACCGAAGTCATCTTAAACATGTAAATGAACTCAGACATATATGTCGGGAACGCTACCCTAACAGATTGCGGAAAGGTCACGGTAAAAAATGCGCCAATCTTAGAAAAGCCCATGCTCCTCGCCGCTTCGACTTGACCTTTGTCTATAGTGAGAATCGCACTTCGGATAATCTCGCCGACGAACGCCGCTCCGCTTGCACCGAAGGCTATTACGGCTACTGTTGTTCCGCTGATACTGCTTTTGGCAAAAATAATGTAGAAAGTTATCATTAGCAGAACTACAATTGGTGTTCCTCGCAGAATCGTGATATAAAAGCTGCCGATTGCCCGAAGAATCGGATTTTTGCTCATCCGTAGGCCGCATACCCCAAAGCCGCCGAGAGTAGCCAACACAAAGGCAAAAATTGTGATAAATAAGCTGGCTTGCAAGCCGTCCGCAATCAATTTCCAGCGGTCTTCTTGAATGAGGTTGCGCTCAAAACTCTTTTTAAAATTTTGTAAAAAACCGGGTGCTACCGAAGCGTTATCTGTCTGCTCTTCAAATACGGCAAGCGCCGCCCCGCCGATATAATACGGATCGGTGAAATTAATAGCTTGTTTGCGTTCTTCGGTAATCGTAAACAGCGTTGCGGCAAAATCAATTTTTCCTGATTGCACCGCAATAATGAGTGCGCCGTGATCCATCATTGATATGTCAAGCCGCTTGTCCGCAAACGAAGCGAACCTGTAAGCAAATTCAATGTCAAAGCCCGCCAAAGTCCCATCTTTATAAAATGTAAACCCGTCAACAATCCCGCTTGTGCCGAATCTCAGCGTTTCACCTGTGCCGACAGGAATGTCAGGCATGGGCGTCTGCTCGGCGGTATCAAGCCAGCGTTTGAGCATATCGTCGTATGTGCCGTCGGATTTAATCTGCGCAATAAATTCGTTTAATTCTGCTAATAATTCGTCATTGCTTTTAGCGACCGCAACACCGTATTCATCTATTGTGACAAAAGGCTCAAGCATACGTAGTCCGGGATTATTAGCAACGTGCAGGCGAAGCGCCGCATCATCCTCAATAACCGCATCAATTCTTGAGTTTTTGAGGGCTTCGATACCGTCACTCAAGCTATAAAAATAAACCGGTTCTGCACCGGGGATGTTATCAAGGATGATTTTGTCATACACCCCACCCGTGATAGCGGATATTTTCATACCGTCCCAGTCTTCGGCGCGAAACTGCGTAAGCCGCCCCGAATCTGCTCCGCCGTTATTGCCGCCGCAAGCGGTGACGAATAACATTATAAATGCCGTGAATATAATAGATATGTACCTGCTTTTCATTCTAACCTCCCATGCCTGCTCAAACTGCGATTTGAACCGTCTTCATACTACTAATATTCGTTTCATAACCATAGTTATTACATTTTCGCGTAATAATTGACGAATTATTACACCATAACGTAATAATCAATTATAAACGCATTATGCGAACGAGGAATATCCCTGTTCGCATATGATTAGATTATATATGAAAAAATCAAAGAAAGCAATATGCAATTTTGCCCCACATCATTCCAACCGAACAATTACCCAAAGTTAGACCGCAAAACGCAAAAACTTCAACCTGTAAATATTTGCAAGTAAAACAAGTCATGATATAATGACGTTAGTCATTATATCGGCGCGGTTTTAGTGCGCATACCCCGGAGGGCATGATTTCCGAAGGAAATCATGATATAATGACGTTAATGACATTGTCGCAGAGTTTACGGATTGTTAGGGAGAATAATTTGAAAATCGGCGGGNTAAATAAAACTACATTACTTGATTATCCCGAACGGGTGGCGGCAACGATTTTTACTGTTGGGTGTAATTTGCGTTGCCCTTTTTGCCATAACAGTGATTTGATTTGTGATCGGGATTTTCCGCATGTTGATTTGATTGCGGAAAGTGAGATTTTTGACTTTTTGCGGAATAGAAAAAATGTACTTTCGGGGCTTTGCATTAGCGGCGGAGAACCGACTTTACAGCCTGATTTAGCAGAATTTATCAGGCAGGTTAAAAAGCTTGGGTATTCGGTAAAGTTAGATACAAATGGTCTGCAACCTGATGTGATTTCTGATTTGCTTAGGGATGAATTAGTTGATTATATCGCCATGGATGTGAAAAGTTCTAAAGACGGGTATCGGTTAATTAGTGGTTTAGAGTGCCTTGACCTTAGTAAGATAGAAGCGTCTGTTGATATTATTAAGCAAGCATCTATTGATTATGAATTTCGCACGACTGTCGTAAGGGAATTTCATTCTGCCGATGAATTGGCGGCTATCGGGAGGTGGCTTGATGGCAGTACTTGGTTCTTGCAAGGGTTTGAGGATAATGAGAAAGTTTTAAAGAGGGGATTAAGCGGTTATTCGGGTGCGGAAATCGATGAGATGGTCAGAATGTTGCTTGATGCGCGAATCGCGGTTAAGTTACGGGCAGTTTAGAATGGCGCAATTTGATTTTTTTACAGAACGGCATCCGCCATCTCTTGGTGTATCGGCATTGTTATTTTCTAAAATCGACCGTGAATAGTAACCCTTAATTTCTTTTCTCAACGAATCAAAAACGCCGGTATGATATACCGGCGCTTTAAACTTTGCATACATAAATAAATCTATTTCCTAATAATAGCCAAATCCGCATTAAGCTCATCCGTAACTTCACCAATAGATGCCGCCTGCATACTTATCGCATCAGAAATCGTCGATATAACGGCTTTATTCTCTTCCGATACTGCCACCAGTGTCTCTACCTCATCGCCGATTTTCGCAAACCCGTCACCTATTTGCTCTATCATAATAGCTTCTTTTTTCACAACATCGTGAACTTTTTCCGTATTTTCAATAATATGGTTGAGCGCCGCAACCAACCCATCCATCTTTCCAAGGCCTTCCTTCGCTTTCCCGGCTCCGCTTGTGATTCTGTCTGATACGATTTCCACCTGCTTTTCAAGCTTTGTAAGGATGTCCTGGATATTACCCGACGACTGAGCACTTTCTTCCGATAAGTTGCGGATTTCCTGTGCAACTACCGCAAACCCGCGCCCATGCTCACCCGCTCTAGCGGCTTCAATGGAGGCGTTTAAGGATAACAGGCTGGTTTGTGAAGCTATCGCATTAATTTGTCCAAGAATCGCCTTAATCAAATCCATTTCCTTTAGCAACTCATCCGCCGCTTCATTAGCTGATGATACCGTCGATTCCATCACTCCCAACGCCTCTTTTACATCAGCGGCTTCATTACTGCCAATTTTAATTGAATCATCCATTTCTTTAAATCTTTGATTTAATTGATTGGATAAAACCACATTTTCTTCCATCATACCAACTGCATGATTTACAACATCACTTACATGATTTACCGACCCGACCAAACTATCAACAGAATCTTCCATTTGCTCCGATGATTGCTCCACTTGCCCGGCACTCCGCATAATTGATTTCATATTCATAAGGCTATGTTCCAGATTCTTAATTAACCTGGCTGCCATTAAATCTGACTCTTCTTTATTCTTACCAATCTCAAGTTCGCTTGCCTTAACATTCGCAACAACAGCTTCAGCTCTTTTCGCCGCAAGATAAAGAATAATCGCTGAAAGGATAAAAACAATCACCTTAATAAACGCACCACGCACTGTGGGGTTATCTTCACCCTCAATAATCGCCGGATTGATAAGCATTGAAATTCCTAAAACTATCGCGACAGTTATGGAATAGTTTATTACTATTTTACTGTTAAAATATGTGTTGGACATCGCCATTAACAAAAATAATGCCGTGAATGCCGCAGAACTGCCACCTACCACAAACGAATATATTAACGAGGCTAAGGCCGATGTTAATAATATACCGGTCGCCTTTACCTCATCGCTTACTTTCGCCAGATAAAATACGAGAGCAATACTGCCGCCAATAGACAATCCCACAATCGCCTGTATTGATTGTATTGTATTACCGAATTTCAAGAAAGCTGTAAGTGCCAGCGAAATGATTGCTACGATTATAATTCTTATGTTCGTTCGATGTATCTTCTGCATATTTTTCTCCCTACATTCACTATTTTGTATTCCGCAATTCATATGCGAAACACTTGAAAGATACCTTATTCAATTTTCTTTTGTAAATCAAAAAGATACTAATATTCCAATTGATATGACACATGAACTATATCGAATTTCTGATTTGATATATAAATATGATAATATAATAACCGTTAATGTGTCAAGCTTATTCTATGCTTTTTGATTTACGTAATTTACGCTAAAAAAACGGGGAAACTCAAATCATTTCCTTGTTGACAACCCCTGGTAAAAAGATTATACTAATAAAACCGCGGCAACCTTAGACGCGGTTGGGTCTTACGCAATAAGAATCTGTGAATCGTGTCAGGTTGGGAACAAAGCAGCACTAAACGGAACTTCTTATGTGCCGTAAGGGTGCCTGACCATATGCGTTCTGAGGTTGCCCGGCTTTTTATTTTACTGTTAGTGTTATTCTAAATGACAGGTCACTAGATTTTCACTTTCTTTAAGTAATATCCGAATTTTCCATTCTCAGCGTTTCCGCCTTCGCATTCGAAAGCTTCGAAACCGAACATCATCGCCACCATTTTTTCACGCTCATAGTAGACTCCCGGAACACCTAGGTATATTTCATTATTTTCTTTCCCCAGAATAATATGTTTATAATTATAAAAGCCGTGCAAGAGAAAACTATTTTGTGATAAGTGCTGATATTCCGAGCCGATAATTACGAAATCCTTCGGCTCTAAGGAAATGTATAGCCGTTCGTCATTATAGGGGTTTATCTGTTTGTAATTCTTTAATAATTGCTGCCATTTATCAGGCGTCTTTCGCAGGTCATGGAGAATCTGACGCATATCATCCTGATAAGCGGCGGCGAAAGTCGGAGCGGCGATATCATTATCCGAAACGAATAATTCTTCTTCCGCGATATTAGTATCTGCTTCGGAAGCTTTTATGTCTTTTGATGTGACTTCGGTATGAACTGCTTCATTTTTTTCATCAGATGCGATTTCGGTCTCTGTATCGATAACAGTTTCTTTATTTTCCGAACTTTCTGAATTATCCGCAGGCTCTTCGGGCAGAACTGTACCATACTGCCATTCTTTCCCTTCAATTACCTTTTTAAATTGATCATCTTTCGATGACGGCAAAACAGGTTTTTGCTTTTCTTTGATAATACCGTTTAAGTTAGAATTTTCATCTATTTTGATGATAATTTCGGACAAATCTTCATATGAAAGTTTTAGCTTATCTTTCTTAAAGACAGAATCCTCAAATACCCGCTTGTAACTTCCTGAGCCTTTATCAAGATAAATTTTCCCCAATGAAATTGATTGGCCATTACCGCTTATGGTCACACTACATTTGCCTTCATAGGCATGTTTCTTCAAATTAATTTGCATGTCCAATAAAAGCTTATGACCCCTTATTTCTAATTTAACGTAACCGCCGTTACTGATTCGCTTACCATTTTCATTATATGAAAGATAGACCATCTTTTTTTCGTAATTCAACTTAAAATCCTCCCCGAAAATTTGCTATGCTTTATTTTATGCGGGGAGGATGGATTATAGAAGTTGATTGCGAAGGATGATACCGGCGACGGTACGTATCAGAACGTAATTGATTCTAAGTATTTCATATAACTTACGACCATCATGGCGATTTTGAAGGTTAGGGCGTCGTCAAATGTACGGACATCTAAGCCTGTACTTTTTTCTAGCTTTTCGATTCGATAGACAAGCGTATTTCGGTGGACAAATAATTGCCTTGAAGCTTCTGAAACATTCAAACTATTTTCGAAGAATTTATTTACCGTCGTCAGTATTTCTTCATCAATTTCATGCGGATTTACATTGCGGAAAATTTCATCGATAAATATTTTACACAAATTAATCGGCAGCTGATAAATCAAACGCCCAATCCCAAGTGTGTTATACGCATTAACACTCTTTTCAATATAGAAAATCTTTCCGACGTCCAAAGCCATCATTGCTTCTTTATATGATTTAGAAACATCCTTAAGTTCCTTAACAATCGTCCCATATGAAACCCGAACGCTTAATAACGCTTCCATATTCATCATATCCGCAATCGTGTGAGCGATTCTCTCTACCTGTTCATAGCCGTCATTTGCACCAAGCGATTTAATCAGGATAATGCTCCGCTCATCAACCGCCGTCACATAATCCCCTGCATGATGCGAGTACATTCCGCGAAGGAACTCTATCGCCGCATTATCTTTTTCGATGTTCGTCTCTACCAAGATAACCACTCGCGGTATTGCAACTTCGATATGCAGTTTTTTCGCGCGGTTATAAACATCGACCAATAAAAGGTTGTCCAATATCAAATTCTGGAAGAAACTGTTTCGGTCAAATTTTTCCTTATAAGCAATCAGTAAATTCTGGATTTGGCTGACGGCGATGCGCCCTACCATGTAAACATCTTCCGCAGAACCAACCGCGTTTAGAATAAAAGCCGCTTCATTCTCATCCAATATTTTCAGCAGATGATTTGCTCCGATTACCTGACTGTCTGCCGTCGATTCCGCAAAGTGCCTGATGATATCCTTTGTAATCAGTTCACCCTCGCAAGTAGCCGCAATCAAAGCGCCTTCTAGGTCAAACACGAAAAGGTCTATTTTCGTGATATTTTTTAACTCCATGATGCTGTTTTTAATAATCTGATTCGATAGCATAACCTGTCCCTTTATCATAAGCGCCGCCCAATGGCGACACTTCCTTAAATAGTTCACATCGCAGCAATTTCACATAAAGCCCAAAAAGAATGGGACAAATTTCATCCCATTCTTTTCATATGCACAGAGCCACATAAGGAAATATTTCGCCTGAACGCACGAACGCGGCTCGCGCAACGAGTAAGAGCCTCTTACTCGATTAACATTATCTTTTCTAAGCTTAGTTAGTAACAGTCTGCTCAGTTTCTTTATCAAAAATGTGAATCTTTTCAATATCAAATCCGAATCTGACTGTATCGCCGGGTCTGGCTGTTGTGCGGGAATCAACACGGGCAGTAATCGGAAATTCTTCTAAATCAAAGTATAAGAAAACTTCCGAACCAAGCAATTCATAAACTTTAATCGTTGATTCAAATACACATTTAGCTGTCTCGATAAACATTTCCGAATCATCAACGTCTTCAGGACGAATACCAAATGTTACGGTCTTGCCGTTGTAGTTACCTTCAACTAATTTCTTAGACTTCGCAGGAGGAAGCGGGATGCTCTTTCCGGCAACTACGATAAAGGCATTCTCGCCTTCGATCTTGATAGTACCATCTAAGAAGTTCATCTGCGGTGAACCCATGAAACCTGCAACGAAGAGGTTGTTCGGTTTCTCATATAAATTACGGGGAGAATCTACCTGCTGAACCAATCCGTCTTTCATAACAACGATTCTGGTACCAAGCGTCATAGCTTCTGTCTGGTCATGTGTTACATAGATGATGGTGGTGCCGAGTCTTTGATGCATCTTCGCGATTTCGATACGCATCTGAACACGCAACTTCGCATCAAGGTTGGAAAGCGGTTCGTCCATCAGGAATACTTTGGGGTTACGAACGATCGCACGACCCATCGCTACACGCTGTCTCTGTCCGCCCGATAAAGCCTTCGGTTTACGGTCAAGGAGCGGGGTAAGCTCAAGGATCTTAGCTGCTTCTTTTACCATTTTATCGATTTCGTCTTTGGGAACTTTACGAAGCTTAAGACCAAAAGCCATATTGTCATATACTGACATATGGGGATAAAGAGCGTAGTTCTGGAATACCATCGCGATGTCACGATCTTTGGGTTCGACATCATTTACCAAACGGTCTCCGATACGAAGTTCACCTGATGAAATATCTTCCAACCCGGCGATCATTCTGAGCGTCGTCGATTTACCGCAACCCGAGGGACCTACGAAAATAATAAATTCCTGATCAGCGATTTCCAGATTGAAATCCTTAACCGCCTCAAAACCATTGGGATACACCTTTGTGATATTCTTTAATGATAAACTTGCCATTCTTTCCTCCTTAAATATACTTTTGCCGATATGTACAGCAATATATTATTATAAAACAGTATACCTTATCTGTAGTATAATTTCTATAACACAATTCCACAAAAAATAGTACCTACAATAGCTAATTTGCTTATTTAATCACAATTCAATATTCTTTTTATGCAAAATGCTCAATTATCATTATTTCCTATTGGGCATGTTGTATATTTGCGGTTACAAATCATGATTTAATAACAATTCCTTCAAATGTATCGTGATAGAAAGCCAATTGATTTTTACCGCGCTTTTTCGCCATATACAGCGCCTGGTCGGCGGCTTTATACATTGACTCAAAATCTTTGCCGTCGCGCGGGAAAATAGCGGCGCCAATACTGGCGGTCGCCGAATATTTTACATATTCCCCCGCTTTGAAATCATGGAAAAAACGAGCTACTTTCGTAGATTCCCTAATCAGATTTTCATCACTGTAAATATTTTTGAGAAGGATGATTAATTCGTCGCCGCCGATTCTGCCGATTATATCCGAAGCACGGAAAATCGGAGTAATCTGCGAACCTAATGACCTAAGAACTTCATCACCGAAAGCATGACCCATTGTGTCATTGATTTTTTTGAAATTATCGATATCCAGAACATACATAATCGCTTGTTCATTGGGATGGGTGGCAAAGTATTCCATGACCCTTCGTTCGGTCGCAACCTTATTGAACAGCCCTGTTAAAAGATCGGTATCGGCTTTTTCCATCAACTCTTTGGTATTAGCGGTATTCCTAAGCTTGGCAAGCATATTAGCAACTATTATAACAATGATGAAACCACTGATAACCGCCGCTAACTGAAAGAGTGTCTTGCGGGTATATTCCCATTCTTTTCTTTCTTGCCTGTCAACATAATCTCTGTTAACACCGACTATAACATACCAATTATTAACAGCGAAAGGAGAATATAATAATGAGCGGAATTCACCGTCCATATCAACTTTCATAACTCCTGAAACACCGTTTTTGATGCGGATATCCATTTTACGGATTTCATCATTATATGAACGCTTCAAATTATCGACCAGCATATTATCCTTTAAAAAATGACTGCGGAAGTCGCTATTATTAGCCAAAATCTGTCCGCCGCTATTCATGAGCATAAATAAAACATCACCGTCGAAATCATTTTTACGGATAAAGTCACCTAAGATATTAAGCGGGAAATATGTAATCAGAACATTTCCCGAATCACCCGGAACCGTAATAAAATGTGTAATCGCACTCTCGCCTGTAATACCGTTATCTTCGACATATACGAAAGTATTAGCCCCCGTTTCTAACAAATCACCAAAATACGGTTCTCCTGATAAGTTAACTGCTTGACCCGTATTCGTAATCCCAATCCCTGCTTCATCGGAGAAAACCGCCAGATACGCAGGAGAATGATGATAAAGCGCATACAATATTTCAACGATTTCCGAAGCGTTGGTCTCCCGATCCTGACCGATAATGTTAATCGCTTCCGAAACTGTTTTAGCCGCTTCTGACATTACCGTCAGTTCACGAAAAAGATCCGCCGAATACCTTTCGGATACTACAATCATATCTTTTTCGATCGCATTCGTCGCCATCTCGGCACTTCTGATATTGAAATTGATGATCATTCCGGCGATAATAATTACCAAAACGATTGTTGGAAACATCCATTGAGTTATTATTCGTTTTCTTTCTTCGCGCATCATCTCTCCTAATCCTGACACTATTGATATGCTTACTTCACTTCTTCATCCATATTTACCGTCCAATCATCCGCATCTTTCAGTACTTCTTCTTCAGGTTCAAAGCGCTTGAAGGTCTTGCTGTAAAGCATAGCGCATAAGTATCCCGGGCCTGTGATTCCTAAAAGAAAGATAATCGGCAATACTTGCGGATTAAGAAGCACAAGAGCTATCGGTAATATATATATTACAATCATCGTGGCTGTTTTCGGCAAACTGAGTATTGACATAAACAAAGCGTTCTTGAATGTCCCGCGAATCGAATTTTCAAATCGCGCAATTAGCGGGAAAACATATATTGCCGTCATCGCGGCAATAACACCGACTGCTATTAAAATAATCCGCAGCCAGCTTGCAAACTCTAAACCTGAATTATTAATTATGTTCAAGTCAATCACAAATATAATGATAAATACCAAAACTATTAACCATGACAATGTCGCTTGCTTAAAATTATTCTTAAATGATGTAAAGAAAGGTCTGACTAAATATCCTTCTTCTTTACGAACCATTTTTAGGATAACATAGTGCATTGCCGTAAGTGCAGGCCCGATTGTAATGATCGGTATACATACTATCATAATAATTATGTTTAGTATCATCAAATCGGCTAAACGGCTTAAAAAAACCATTGCCGGGCTATCAAGATTAAATAATCTTCCCATTTAAGTAACCATGCCATTCCTATGCTTTGCTTTTTTGAAGTTCCTCATTAAGGCGTTTATAATTTTTGAGGATTTTCTCCGTTCGTTCAGCAGTATATTCCACTATTTCATCGAACATATCAATAAATACTTTTGTTACGGCAGGACTGAAATAACCGCCTTCCGTTTGCTTTTTTATCTTGGAAATTAACTTATCTTTATCGAGCGGCGCTGCCATCATTACCGAAACCGCATCGGCAAACTGCAAAATAAGCTGGGACAAATTCATTTGCTTTTCCGTTAAACGGCGCGGATACCCATTTCCGTCCGCCCGTTCATGGTGAGCGGCGGCAATGACAATAACATCACGCTTTATGCGATCCTTTAGCAACTGCTCCATCATTAACGTATGATGGGCGAATTTTTCCATATGAGCTGTATTTAACTTCGCCGGTTCATCAATCCAATTCTTACGGAAAGCCAAAAAACCTATATCATGCACATAAGCGGCATAAAGCAGATTCTTTTGCTGCGCAGGATTTAACTTCATTAAAACGCCTAATTTCTCACATAAAGCAACACATAAAACCGCATTGTTTATCGCATTATCGCTTTTTAACGAGATGGTAAACATCAAAAATTCTAAAAGTTTGACCTTATCTTCGTTTGATAAAATGAAATAATCCATCAGTTCGTTGGTTTCCTGCTTATATGCACCCGAACCGACCTGCTCAAACAAATTATACTCTTCATTCACCTGACAAAAAAGTTCAAATGCTTCGGGTGAAAATTTACTTCCGACTTGCTTTTTAAACACTTCCAGATCGAACTTGTCACCTAATGAACCTCTGAAAATATCAATTGCTTCGGCTAAATTAATATAAGATGCTAAATCAATATTTTTGAAATTTGATTTCTTAAGGACGGAAAAGTCAGTATGATGATGAAAGATAACCTTAGCGTATTCACCAAACGACGTCCAATTATCTAAAAATAATTGCCCGTACAAACTGTGAGCATGATACTCTTTAGTATCATAGCGGAGCATTTGCTCAATCTCATCTGTCCGATAAGCACCAATATCATGAAATGTTACTAAAAACATAATATCCGCAAGTTCAAAATCTTCCAGCTCACCCTTGTGCCTTAACATCTTATATACATAATAAGCAACTTTCCCGCCATGAACTATCGGACGGCGATCAAACAGCTTTAGTGTTTCCCTGAGCAAATAAAAAATATCTTTACTGTGGATAGACTGCATTCGGCGACCCCTTATAACCTTTTAGAAGCGAATCTCCATCGGCGTATATCTTATTCCATCGGACAACGCTTCTGCTCCCAGATCTGTAAACCCTATTCTATGATAAAAATCTACTCCATACGGCGAAGCATTCACTGTAACACGCCTCTCACCCGCCTCATCTCTTAAGTACCGGCATAGATGTGCAACAAGTGCTTTACCGACGCCCATAAAATGATAATCTTCATCCACAAACAAAAGCGAAATATGTGCTTTGTCACGAAGCGTAATCATACCAACTACTTTTCCTTCATATATCGCAACCAACATCTGGTATACGCCCATTTCAAACATCCTTTTAAGAGTCGAGTCGGTTATGAAGTTTTCAAAGCTTCTGATACCTTGAGGAAGATAAACCGGTGCTTCGAAAACTAAAAAAGTTCTCCAGACCAGTGACATCGCTTCCTCCCATTCATCGGAATGAGCAAATCTGATAAAACACGGAAGCGAATTTTCCATTTCATCCAATCCTCATGAATCTACTATCAGTCAGTTAAGAATATATTATAAGTCAAATCCACTATCAAGTCCATAGAAAATCTTTGACAAATATTGTAAAAAATCAAAATTAGTACTTTTGTACTATTATATCTTATCCTGAGCAAAAAATCAACTACAAAATACCGCTGATTAAATCTTTAAAAAACTCACCCATGGAGCGGAAAAAATCACGAAGCGCATTCATAATGATACTGCCGAGGGAACTTTTAATCGCTTCACCGATAAGTTCATTCGAATGGTCAAGAAAATTAATACCATATTTTCCATACATTTCTTTTGCTTTGCCGATGATTACATCACTTTTGAACCCCATGTTTTCTAAGGTAGTGACAAGTTCAATCATATTCTCAATATGTTTCGGGCTTAATTCAAGGTCAAACTTGTCCTGCCCCTCTTTAATGGCGTTCTTAATACCTGACTCCGATTTCAAACTTCCGTCGGCTGCTTTTTCCTGTAAAAAATCAAAAGCTTTGCCCACCGTTGCGTCATCAACACCTTCAAACAATTCCTTAAATCCGTCTTTGTAATCATCAAAATAATCCGTGATGCTCAAATAACCTGATGCATCGGAATCAATCTTTCCGAACATGGTACAACTGACCAGAACAATTACCAGAAATAATACCGTAAAGCGTTTCATACTAACCTCCCATGCTTACCGTGAACATACTATCCAGCCAGTTTTTGATATCCTCAAAAACTTCTTTTTTTTCATCTTCCTGTAAAATTTCATGACGTCCCCAGGAATATAATTTCGCCGTAATATCATTGATACCGACTTTGCGCAGGCTCTTTTCAACCTTCGCAAACCCCTTGCCATATTCACAAACGGGATCCATCGCGCCTGAAACCATCAGAATCTTCATATCCTTTGGAATCTGCGCCAGATTATCGGGTTTTTGAAGCCTGGAAATCAATTCGAGCATTGTTTGAAAGCCATTGATAGTAAAAATAAAGCCGCAGAGAGGGTCATTATCATATTTTTCAACATTTTCTTTATTAAAACTAAGCCAAGAAAAAAATGATTCGGGGTCGGTTACTTTCTTGTTATATTTTCCGAATGCAAGCCTGTTAAGCAGTTTGCCGGGCTTATCGGCGCCCACGACCCGCGCCTGCAAATTAGCAATAAAGCGTGAGCATGAAATTAATATTTTGGACGGCATCCCGCAACCCATGAATATCGCTCCGTCAACTCCGTTGCCATAACGATACAAATAATTAAGGATAACAAAGAACCCCATACTATGTCCCATGACAATCTGCGGGATACAGGGATATCGTTCCTGGATCGTCTTTTTCAAACGATGAACATCACGAACCACCACCGTTGCAGGATCACGAGAGCAAAAGTAACCATATTTATCGAATCCGACGACGGTCTTACCATGTCCGATATAATCGCATCCCGCTACCAAAATACCATGCTCCGCCAGATATGTTGCGAAAGCGTCATAACGGTCAATATACTCCGCCATCCCGTGAGCAATTATCAGGATTGCTTTGACCTTAAGCTTCGGCTGCCATATCGTCGCATGGATCTTATAGCATGATTCGCGTGATTCATAAGATAAATACTCTTTACTAATCATCAATAAATTCCTTTGGGTCTAAACGGGCAAAAAGAATTAACGGTTTTTCTGTTACTTTCGTAGCGGTTTTGTAAAGCCCGAAGCGGTCAAGTTCATTCATTACGCGTAGCGGCTCATTAAGCTGGGCGGAAATTTTGTCCGCTGTTTCGGGCATAAAAGGCGAAAGCAATGAAGCGCCGATGCTAATCGCTTCAACTAAATTGTATAAAACCATTTTTAAGCGGTCATGTTTTGCTTCATCTTTTGCCAGTACCCACGGCTCAGTTTCATCAATATATTTGTTACAACGCCGAAATAAATTAAATACCTCACTGACGGCGTCGGAAATCCGCATCTCATTCATTTTTTGACTCACTCGGTCAACCGCGTTCAATACCACCTTCTTAAGATCAGCATCAATTTCTTCATTTATACCGCTGTTTGAGACAACGCCGCCGAAATATTTATTAATCATCGCGACCGTGCGGTTGACAAGATTGCCGAGAACATTGGCAAGATCAGCATTGATCCTTTCAATCATCAAATCTAAGGAAATCGTCCCGTCATTTTCATAAGGCATTTCATGAAGGACAAAATAGCGAACCGCATCAACCCCGAATAGCTTAACCAAATCATCGGCATAAATCGTATTCCCCGTTGACTTGCTCATCTTCCCTTCGCCTTTCAAAAGCCAAGCATGACCGAAAACTTGCTTCGGTAATGGTTCCGATAGCGCCATTAAAAAAATGGGCCAATAAATCGTATGAAAGCGGACGATATCCTTTCCGATCAAATGAAGGTCCGCCGCCCAAAGTTTCTTGTACTGTTCGGTGTGATTACCATCTGTATCATAACCAATTCCTGTGATATAATTGCACAAAGCATCCATCCAGACATAGACGACATGCTTATCGTCGAAATCAACAGGGATTCCCCATTTATATGAAGTACGGGAAACACATAAATCTTGAAGCCCCGGCAGAAGAAAATTGTTCATCATCTCGTTTTTACGCGATACCGGTTTGATGAAATCAGGGTTGTTATTGATATGTTCAATCAATCGGCCGGCATATTTACTCATTCTAAAGAAATACGCTTCTTCCTCCGCCGATTGGACGTCACGTCCGCAATCGGGGCATTTGCCCTCCGCTAATTGCGAATCTGTCCAGAATGATTCACAAGGCGCACAATAAAGCCCTTCATAAACACTCTTATAAATATCACCCTGATCATAAAAACGTTTGAATATCTTCTGAATTTGTTTTTGGTGATCATCGTCGGTGGTGCGGATAAATTTATCGTATGACGGATTGATTAAGTCAAATTGTTCACGAATCATATCTACCATTCCATCGACATACTCCCGCGGATTTACCCCGTTATCGGCGGCTTTAAGTTCTATTTTTTGCCCGTGTTCATCCGTTCCGGTCTGGAAAAAGACGTCATAGCCTTCAAGACGTTTAAAACGCGCGATACAATCAGCCATAATAATTTCGTAAATATTGCCGATATGCGGTTTCGCTGATGCATAAAATATTGCTGTTGTGATGTAGAATTTTTTCCTGTCCATCTAACTCTCCATGTATTGATTATAGTTAGGCCTGTCATTCTGAGCCGAAAGCGAAGCATCTCTGTCTCGCATGATATTGGCTTATAACTCTAACAAACGCCTTGTTTCGCTGATTTCTTCGGGTAATGTAAAGCCTTTATTACTAAGGCTTTTCGCTAAGTTGTCATAATGCTTAAGCCGATTTTTCAGGCGAATATCGTATTTTTCGACTGATTCAGTATAGAATGGGTTTATTTTAATTTTATCCCGAATTTCTTTACTAAACGGGCAATAGGTGAACATAATCAATCTTACCACTTTATTAAGCCGCGGCGAACCGCCGCTTTCATATTGAAGCCAACTCGTATAATCGGAGATAAACATTTCTTTGGTTTTATTTTTACATTTAACTAAGTCGGATTTTATTTTTTCTTTTACATCACTCGATAGGTCGTTGTTCTTACGATATGAGGCGATGTAATCGGAATAATCGCTCGTCAGTGAGCGCTCCGAAGCATCATTCCATCTAGCGCCCTGAACACGCTTACACATTTCCCAGCGGAACTCTGCGACCAAACGATAAAGGATTTTGCTTAAATCATCCGCCTGGAATAAAGATAGCATGAAACGCGCGGGGGTCGTCCGCTTCTTACCCTCGATTTCCTGCCACATAACTCCGCGGATACCGACATTCGGAAGTAAAATTACATCGGGCCAAACATCGACATTGATTGTTTCTTTAGTTATGCCTGATTCAGGTTGAGAAAATACGGCTTCACGGCAGAAAGCACCGAAATCTTTAGCACAAATCGAGCCAATCTCACGCCGGACTATATCCGCGCTTACCAGCATCTGCTTAATCGTTTTCATCAAATTATGTTCCGAAAAAACAGGACAGAATGTCGTAATTCGCCCATTCGTAACCTTATTGGCACTAGGGAAAGCATTATCTATTTCAAATATAACCATTTGCAAAGTATCATTAACCATTTCCGAAGCTTTCGCTTTCGTGAGGTTATTCATGCGGACTTGCTCATTAAGGTAATCGTAATAGTCAAGGTCAAATTCATTACGGCAAGGCGCTTTCTCGCCTTTATAAATCGCCGTTATCCATTGATAAAAGGTATAGACCCCTTTTTCAGGGCTAGTCGGTAAATGGTCAACGATATTGTAAAGGTAAGACGCATTATCCATCCCTGCTAACTCTTCGTCAACATAACCGAAATTCAAAAACATTTTTATCACCCGCGGAACATCATTATCGGTCAAGCTCTTAATCGCGGCGGCACTATAGATTGAATAGAAATGCTTCGACAGAACCATTCTTCTTTTGCGGTCAGCGTCTTCGGTTGAGCCTTTGTTGGCGGTGCCTTTATAAAGTTTCAGTTCTTTACGGAAACTTTCGCAAACATCATCATCACAACCCGCATAGTCTAAAATCAGATTAAGCGAACCCTGAACCGCTACTGTAGCAGGAGCGGAATTAGTGTCTTCATCGGTTTGTTTATGTTCGCCGGCATGTTGATATTTGTCTAAATAATCATCGATTCGCTTCTTATTCGCGGGATTTTCCTCTAAACCGTATGTCTTAACAATTGAAAGAATTTCTTTGACTATTACATCATCAGGCTTGTCGTCTTCCGCCAAGACGTAGACCCTTAAATAAGCGGTTGTAAAAAATTCGAACAAATCAATATGCTCGCCGTTCATAATGACATTAAGCAATTGATGCTTATATTCATTCATTTGGTTGATAATCATCACGAGGTTGAAAATACTGCGGCTCACCGACAAAATCATCCCGCAATTAAAATCAACACTTATCTTCGAAGGTTCGGCGGCTTTCGTAACAAGTTCCTGCAAACCGCGATAGTAACCGTTTAGCCATGGCTCGACATCATCTTCTATGATAAGCGGGCATATCTCATTCTGATGCGGTAAAGTACGAGGCGAAATATGATGCTTTTCACACATTTCCGTATAACGGGCAAAGTTCATGCTAAAAAAACGATATAAATACATGCAATCAGCTTTAATCTTTTTATATTGATTAAAAAGTTCCTGTAGCTGTCTGAAAACCGAAACGACGAAATAGGCTTTTGTTTCAGGATGATCATGTAAAATCATCATGAAATCACCTGAATTATAGCTATAAAGACCTGCTGTCAAATCCGATGAAGCTGTCACCGACATCAAATGCCCATCGGAATATATGCTCGAAACACCGATAACATCACCCTTCTTTAATTGTAATTCCCCGCCTTCATATAATGCCGTCGCTGTTCCTTCAAGAATGAATGTAAACTTTTCAAGCGGCTGCCCCGCTTCTTGAATAACTTCACCTGCTTTAAATATTTTCTTTTCCATGAAAATTATTTCATCTCCTGATTGACAATATTAACAAACCTCTAAAAAATTATATCACACACTGTTATCTAAAACAACGAAAAACTTTCTTGAGTTTCCGCAGATTCACTCACAGAACCTGATTTTATTAAGAGTGCTATCCTTGACTTTAAGAAAATAGTAGAAAAATAAGGAATCTTCTTCATTTTTAGTGTAGAACTAACAACCGATATCGTTTATGGAATGCTCGCTTCCAACAGTTGTCTTCTGACTGACATATCTGACAGTCTTCATGAAAAAACCAAAAAAAATAATACTGTTGACCGACTATGAAAAAAGGCACTCCTAAAAATCTATATACGATAAGGTGTATTCCATTAACACAGTTTAGATATAAAAAGTATACAGCAGAGCAAATGACAAGTGCGGGAAACGAAGCCGGACTTAATATCAAAATCATTCCGATTTTGAATAATACTGCTTATTGCTTTTTATATTGCAAAATGAATTGATTTAGTTGACTAATTTATATTAGCGAGTAAGTTTCAAGTCCATTTTTCACCCCAATAATACATAGCATTTATTATCTTATCTAATTCTTCACCTTTTCCGGTTAGCGCATATTCCACCGTTACAGGCACAGTAGGATACACGGTTCTTGTGACAATATCGTTTTCTTCCAATGAACGCAAGCAAGAAGTCAATGTCTTTGGGCTTATGTCATGGAGTAGCTTTCTTAATTCACCAAACCTTTTTTTACCGTTAAACAAGTTTTTTATAATCAAAAATGACCACTTACCCCCGATAACATTTAATGCTTTTTCAACACAGCATTCAACAGAACAACAGGAAGTTAAAATTTTCTCATCAATCACAGCAATTCTCCTATGGTATATTATTGATACCAATGCGTCATATAGGTATCTATATAGCATAAATGTAACTACCTGTGATTATATACTTAATATGATAATATTTCAATATCAAATTCTAAGGAGGAATAAAAAATGAGTTTTTTAGAATTGGCAAGGAAACGCAGTTCGGTACGCAAGTACCAATCAAAGGCTGTTGAGTGCGACAAAATTAACATGATTTTAGAGGCGGGCAGAGTATCGCCGACAGCGGCAAATCTTCAACCCAATCATTTCTTGGTTTTGACGGATTCTGAGGACATGGAAAAATTAAATAAAGGTACTAATCCGCATGGCGCAACATTGGCAATTATCATTTGCACTGACAAAAATACCTCATGGATACGACCTTATGACAATGCTTCCATGATTGAAGTTGACGCGACTATTGCCACAGACCATATGATGATGTGTGCTGAGGATTTAGGACTTGGCAGTTGCTGGTTAACATACTTTGACCCGACTGTTATCAGAAATGAATTTAATATCCCGTGTAATCTTGTTCCGGTTAATATTTTAGCTATCGGATATCCGGACGGGGATTTGGCTTCGCCATCAAGGCATTCAACTACGCGAAAAGCGTTAAATGATATGGTTCACTATAAATCTTTCTGATTAACTTTTCCCGACAATATATTCTTACCTGATACTAATAAGCATTTTCAAACATTGACTAGAGTCACCCGCAAGCATTGATAAAAATACTACACTTTGAAAAACAAGTGTAGCATTTTTATCCTCAAACCGCCGCCCCTTGCTTTCGCAAGGGAACCTCAAGGCGGCGGATTTTCTCAACCCTTTTAGCTCATGTGAATTCTGTTTTGCTTTACTTGGCAGGGTAAGTCACTCTATACCAACCCCAAATATTTTTCAAAAAATTTCATCAGCTTACCAATGATGCCCTGCTTCTTATTGGCTCGGTTACCGCCGCCAAAGCGAGAAACCGGCGGCATTATTTTATCGATATCCGTACCGTTTGTTTTCAAAATTCCATCACGGAAAGCGATGTCGATGAAGCGGCGTGTTTCTTCATCTTTCAGCTTTTCTTCGTCGATCAATGCCGTCAAATCTTCCTCTCTGCGCTTATGTACGAAGCGTTGCCAATCAGCATCCGCCACACTTGAAATATTGACTTGTTCAATGAACCGCTCAATAAGCTCTTTTTTACTCCTTAGCTCCATACTGGAATCAATCGCCTTTGTGATAGAGGCGATAATTTCTTTGTCCTCGCAGTTGCCTTTATGGTATTTCTCTACTAACATGAGAATATAATCAATGTTAATTTCCACTTGCTTAATAAGCTCAAGTTCAAATACAATATCGTAGTTTATATTTTCTTTTTCGCCGTCTTTACCACCGCGAAGCTCTTGGTATAAATCAATATAAACACTCTGATAGTCTTGGAAGTCACGCTCGGATAGTATTTCCATCCCTTCGAAATCGTCAAATGAAGTAAGGATATTTTTCAGCCGCAGAATTGCACCATAAAGGCGGATAAATTCTTTTTGGGCTTCCTCACCATGAATAGGTTCGCCGATGGGGAACGAGTCTAAGACCATTGCTATCAGCTCGGTATATCCCGGTTTGTATTCGCCGTCATGTTCGAAACCGTTATAGTATTCATTAAAAGTTTTAAGGAGTACAATGCCGCCCGCTTCTTTATTGCCGAAGAGAGCGATGGCATCATCGGTGGCTTGCTTTAGGTCGCGGAAGCAAACGATATTTCCAAAAGTCTTAACGCTGTTCAAAATCCGGTTGGTGCGCGAATACGCTTGGATTAAGCCGTGCATTTTAAGATTTTTATCGACCCAAAGTGTATTAAGCGTGGTCGCGTCAAATCCCGTTAGGAACATATTTACGACAATCAGTAAGTCAACTTCGCGATTCTTAACCCGCTCGGAAAGGTCTTTATAGTAATTTTGAAACTTGTCTGCCGAGGTATCGTAGTTCGTGGTAAATGTAGCGTTATAATCTTTTATGACGTATTCAAGAAATTCGCGCGAGGTTGTGTCTAACTTATCATTATCGAAATCTTCATCCGGCAGGGCATCTTCGGGGTCATCTTCGTTTGCGCTGTAGCTGAAAATAGTCGCTACGGTAAGGCTTCGCTTCATCTCGGAAAGCTGTATCTTGAACTCTTCATAATATTTTTTTGCCATTGGTATGCTTGCCACGGCAAACATCGAATTGAATCCCGCTACCCGCTGTCCTTTAAGTGAATAGAAACTGTTACGTTTGGTCTTTTG